>JBFHME010000004.1:0-54441 GCA_041594435.1 Acidimicrobiales bacterium | reverse complement strand
GCTCCTGCAGGGACTCGACGGCGTCCTTCACGATCTCTCCCGGGGCTGCTCGGTCGACGACATCGTCAACGTCGCCACCATCGCCGCCGTCCAGGCGGCGGAGAGAGGCTTGCGGTCACGTTAGTTAGAGGTCGTAACCGAGGCATTAGACATCGTAACGACTTCGCCCTATGCTACTCACCATCGAAGACGGCGACGCGTGCTGCCCAGGGGGGGCAGTCGGAGCGGAAGATTCCGGCCCGTCGCTCCACCGAACCCACTGCGAACCATCAAATCCCTAGGGGAGGGACCGTGAAGAAACTCTTAGCTCTGCTCGCCGTCATGGCGCTGCTCCTGGCCGCATGCGGTGACTCCGACGACGGCACGACCGCGTCCGACGACTCGGGGTCCGAGGACAGCGCGTCCGAAGACAGCGCGTCCGAAGACAGCGGATCCGAGGATGCCACCGACGACGGTGAGGCGATGGCCGATCTCGAGGAACTCAACGTCGCCTACTTCGCCGAATGGCCGACTCCGAACCAGATCGGCCAGGCCGACGGCTCCTTCGGCGACGCCGTCGGGGTACCGATCAACTGGTTGCCGTTCGACTCGGGCAACGCCATGTCCGAGGCGATGGAGGCCGGCGAGGTCGACATCGCCTACTCCCAGGGTCTGACCCCCTTCGCCAACGCCGTCAACAACGGTGCCGACCTGAAGATGGTCGGGGTCGCCGTCTCCTACGCCGAGGCCGACAACTGCGTGGCCCAGGGTTCCCTGGGCGTCACCAGGGACAATGCGGCCGAGACCCTGTCGGGGGCCACCGTGATGACGCCGATCGGCAACGTCACCCACTACAAGATGCTGTCGATGATGGAGTTCCTCGGCGTCAGCCTGGACGACATCAACGTCGTGCCGGCTGAGAGCGGGGCCACGACGGCGGCCGCCTTCGAGTCCGGCGAGATCGACGTCGGCTGTGCCTTCGGTGGAGCCGTGGTCAACATGTTGGACGCCGGCGGGGAGCTGATCATGACCGGCGCCGAACACGAGTCCGACATCGGCATTTTCACCTACGACATCGTTTCCATCCCGACCAGCTTCGGGCAGGAGCATCCCGAGGTGGTGACGTCGTTCCTGGCCGCCACCGAGCAGTTCAACGAAATGTGGGCGGCCGATCCCGAGGCCTACAACGACACGATCGCCCAGGCGGCCGGTATGACCGACGTCGGCGACTTCCTGGCCGGCGACGTCTGGTTCAGCTTCCCCACCATCGAGGAGCAGCTCGGTCCGGACTGGATGGGCGGGAACGTGGCCACCAACATGAAGGAACAGCTCGAGACCTTCGTTCGGCTGGGCGAGATCCCCAGCGTGATCGATGACTTCTCCGGCGCCGTCGACGCCAGCTACCTCGAAGCCGTCGGGTCGTAGCGGCCAAGATCGGTTTCGACCACAGTCAGGGGGATCGAATGTCCAATCTGCTCGCGTCGTCGGTCGACATGGTCTACCACGTGCCGAAAGGTGCACCGGTTCAGGCGCTGAACGACGTGTCGTTCGAGCTGAAGGGCGGCCGGCTCCTGACCCTGCTCGGCCCCAGCGGTTGCGGCAAGACGACCCTTCTCAACATCCTGGCCGGCTTCCTGGCCCCGACCGGCGGGTCGGTCACCCTCGGGGGGGAACCGATCACCGGTCCGGGCCAGGAACGGGGCATGGTGTTCCAGCAGGGCGCGCTCTTCGAGTGGATGAACGTGGCCGACAACATCTCCTTCGGTCCCCGCATGAACCGGGCCGATCGCTCGGCGACCAAGGCCAAAGTGGCCGAGCTGTTGGAGGTGGTCGGCCTCCAGGGATTCGGCGACAAGCGGGTCTACGAGCTGTCGGGCGGCATGCAGCAGCGGGTCGCGCTGGCCCGCTGCCTGGCCAACGATCCCGATCTGATTCTGATGGACGAACCGCTCGGCGCACTCGATGCGTTGACCCGGGAGAAGATGCAGGGTCTGATCCTCGAGCTGTGGAAGGAGACCGGCAAGACCATCGTGCTGGTCACCCATTCGGTCGAGGAGGCGCTGTATCTCGGCGACAAGCTGTTCGTCATGGCCCCCAGGCCGGGCCGGATCGAACGTGTCTACGAGCTGCCGTTCGCCGACATGGCCCTCGAAACCGAGGCCCGGGCGCTCAAGGCGTCACCCGAGTTCATCGAGAAGCGGGAGGAGATCCTGTCGCTCATCTGGGAAATGGAGGAACAGATCATGGGCCAGGTCGAGGCGAGATAGGGGAAACCGATGCTGAGCTTTCTGAGCGGATCCAGCGATGTCGACAGCCGCAAGACGATCACCTTCGGCGACGCCGCGGCCGTCCGGAGTCAACCTCTGTGGTCGCTCATCTCGCTGCTGGTGCTCCTTGTTCTGTGGTGGGGATCGACGGCGATCTTCGGATTCCCCGAGGAGTTCCGGGCCGAGGCGGAGGCGGCCGCCGAAGCCGACGGAACCACACTCACGCAAGCCCAACTGGTGGCCCAGTGCGGGCTGGCCGACGACTGCTCGGAAGACGACTACGTCCAGCTGCTGAACCCGCGTCGGTTCCCCTCCCCCGGTGACACCTGGACCGGGTTCAACGAACTCCGCACCATCGGCTTCAAGAACATCACACTGTGGGAACACACCCGCACCAGCCTGTGGCGGGTGCTCCGCGGTATGTTCTTCGGCATCGTCCTCGGCGTCCCGATCGGTGTGGCGATGGGCCTGTCGGGTCGGGCCCGGGGCTTCTTCGACACCCCGGTCGAACTGTTCCGGCCGATCCCGCCCCTTGCCCTGCTGCCACTGTTCATCCTGTGGTTCGGGCTGGGTGATCCTCCGGCGGTGAGACTGCTCATCTTCGCCTCGATCTGGATCATGATCCTCGCCGCCCGAGCGGGGGTCCGCACGGTCAAGCTCTCCAAGGTTCGGGCCGCCTATTCCCTCGGAGCGTCAAAGTCCCAGGTGCTGCGCCGGGTCATCCTCCCCAACGCGCTCCCCGAACTGTTCACCGGCGCACGGGTTGCCCTCGGCGTCAGCTGGGGCACGCTGGTGGCGGCCGAGTTGGTCGGCACCGACACCGGGCTCGGCTCGATGATCTTCCAGGCCAGGAACTTCTTCCGGATCGACGTCATGGTGGTCGGCGTCATCATCATCGCCGTGCTCGGCGTGCTGATGGACATCGCGATGCGGGCCCTGGAAGCCCGTCTCATCCCCTGGCGAGGCCACGGCTGACGCCCCGGCTCGGGCTAGGCGCGCAGCTCGGCGTTGAGGGGATTGGGGAATCGAATCTTGTAGCGGGTGTCGCCCACCCCGTCCGCCAATCGATCCAGCTCTTGCTCGATCTGTTTGGTGGCATCCGCCCCCACGTCGGCGAGAAGGCGATATGCCATGTCGCCGTCGTCCCGTTGGGCCCAGCCGCCGACGATTCGACCGCCGACCCAGATCGTCGGGCCGCCGTTGCCGTTTCGATCGAACAGCGGGGCGACCATCGGCGGATCAAGATAGTGGTCGCGCTGCCTCCAGCCCATGGTGGTCGGATCGAGCGCTGGCAGCAGTGCGACCGCGTGAGCCACCGCCTCGACGCCGACCGATTCCGGCTCGAACGCGTCGGCGGGCGACAGCCAGCCGCTGTCACCGTCGAGATCCACCTCGACGGCTCCGAGGTTCGCCAGCGCCTTGTTGACCACCCCCTTCGGCCAACCCGTCCACCAAACCACATCGTCGGTCCGTACCGGCCCGAACGCCAGAAGATAACGATCGATCACCGCCGCCTGGGCGCCGGCCACGACACCGGTGACGGTATGTCCACCGGCCCCGGTCTCGCCGTCTTGCCCCCTGAGAGGCCGTCCCAGCCATGACACCGGGTCGGCCCACAGGTACTGGCTTGCGATCCAGGTCCCTCGAGGGGCGGCCCGCACGACGAGACCCTCGTAGCCCAGGATGAGCAGGATGCGGGTGTGGGCGGCGATCGTCGCGGCGTAGGCCTTGCCCGCGGCCACCTCGACGCCGATGGCCCGATGAGGGAGCGCCTCACCGATCGTCTGGGTGTCGACGAGACCGGCTTCGGCGACGAAGGCCAGGATCTCGGACCGGGCGTCGTCGATCCACGCCTCCGGGTCGTCGATACCGCCCTCGGCGAGGAACGTCGCCCACCGCTTTCGCTCGGCCCGGACAAGGCGGGCCGCCGACGCGTTGACGATGTCGGCCGCCGTCTCGATGTCGGCCACCCACAGCGTTCGACGCATTCCGTGCACCCGGACCAGATCACGATCCCGATACAGGGCATCCGCCACGGACTCGATGGTGGCGGTCCCGGAACGGGCGAGGACCGAGAGATAGACCGACACCGGGTCGCTGGAATGCAGGGCGACCAGCGAGCGTGTGACCTCCAGGGGCGTCGATTCGTGAGCGTCCGATCTCGACGCCGCCGACCCGAGTCGGTGGCGAACCACCAGTCTGGTTCGGCGCTCGGCGCCGGAGATGCTCCGGCTCATGGCCGCCACCCGGCCGGCACGAGCATGGGACCCGGCGCGGGTGCCGATAGGGTCGGATCATGTCCAAGCGTCGACGCAAGAAACGAATGAAGGCCCGTCGAAGCAAGGCGAACAAGGGCCGCAAGCCCAACGCCGGCCGCTAGACCCCTCCCACCGGCGTCCATCACACGCCGCCGGTGAGCAGCTCCCGCACCCCGTCGGCCAGTCGTTCGAGGCGCTCGTCCGCTCGAGCCCGGGCGGTCGCGACGTCGTCCGCCGTTTCCTCGATCACCTCGAGATACGCCTTCATCTTGGGTTCCGTGCCGCTGGGCCGAATGACGACCCGACTGTCGTCGGCCAGATCGATGACCACGCCGGCGGTCGGCGGGAGTCGACGACCGTCGGCCAGGTGCTCCACCTCGACCACCGGAACCCCGCCGACGCTGTCCGGCACCATCGTGGCGGCCCGCCGCTTCACGTCGGCCTGCTCGCGATCGGACATACCGACGAAGGACACGATCACCTGCGAGGTGGCGAAGAGCCCGTACTCGGCGGCCAGGTCGTCGAGCCGGTCCTGCAACGTTTTGCCCTCCGCCTTCAGCCCGGCTGCGATCTCGGCGATGACCAGCGCCGCGGAAATCCCGTCCTTGTCTCGTACTCGATCACCGATGCAATAGCCCAGCGCCTCCTCGTAGCCCATCAGATACTCCGCGTCGGGCTGATCGACCACCGGCCGGGCCACCCACTTGAACCCGGTGAGGGTCCGCACACTCCGAGCCCCTCGGGCCTCGGCGATCCGGTTGATGAAGCGGGAGGACACAATCGATGACGCCACCAACGGTGCCTTGGCACCACTCCGGTGACGGAGAACATGGTCGAGGAAGAGGAAGCCGACCTGATCACCGGTCAGCCGGTTCCAGACACCATCACGATCAGGGACGGCCACTGCCAAGCGATCAGCGTCAGGGTCGTTGGCGATGATGATGTCCGGGGGCGGATCGGCCGTCGCGGCCTGGGCGTAGGCCAGGTCGAGCGCTCCCGGCTCCTCCGGATTCGGGAACGCCGCGGTGGGAAACTCGGGATCGGGCTCGAACTGCTCGGGAACCACCTGAGGGGGCAGAAAGCCGGCAGCGGCGAAACAGGCGATGAGATGGGCACCGCCCACCCCGTGCATGGCCGTGTACAGCACACCGACGTCCCGATGGTCGGTGAGGAGTGCAGCCACCGCCGCCTCGATGTGGCGACGCTGCGGCTGTTCGTCGAGTTGGGTCACCGCGCCGGAGCCGAGCCCGCCGCCGAGAAGCTCGGTGACGGTCGACGACCGCAACGGCTCGAGTCGCCGCTGCCGCTCATCGCCGGTGACCTCCTCGGCGTCGAGGCGCTCGAGCGCGGAGGACGCAACCGCCTCATGCTCGGTCGCCACCTGGGCGATGGCTGCGGCGATCTCCGCGTCGGCTGGATCCACCAGCTGAATGCCATCGGACAGGTACAGCTTGTAGCCATTGTCGACACGGGGGTTGTGGCTGGCCGTGACCATGATTCCGGCAATGGCATCACGGTCGAGCACGGCGTGGGCCAGCACCGGGGTCGGGGTCGGGCCGACCAGCAGCTCGGCCCCGAATCCGCCGGCCGCCAGTTCGGCCGCCGCGTCCCGGGCAAAGGCCTCCGAATAGTGGCGGGCGTCGAACGCCACAACGACGTTGCCGAACCCGACGTTCTGCTGCAACCAGCGGGCCAGACCCGCGGTGGTCTGGGCCACCACCACGCGATTCATCTGCGTTGGACCCGGGCCGAGCGCAGCCCGGAGTCCGGCCGTGCCGAACGCAATCCGGCCGGCGAAGATCCGTTCCACCCGATCGGGCTCGTCGGCCAGCATCGATTCCAGGCGATCCCTCGTGGCCGGGTCGGGATCGATGGCGATCCACCGCCTCGCCGCGGTGACGACATCTGAACCGACGGTTGTTTCGCTCATGGTGGACTTCCGTTTTTCCGAGGCGTGCTGGCGACTCGACAAGGGCCGGAATCGCACCGACCAAACTACCCGCTCCCAGCCGACGAACCTGATTGGGCCAAACCGACCAGCCCACCGGGGTGACAGTGTCGACGCCGATCTCGACCGATCGCGTGCTCGGGTGCCGGTCCCCACCCGAGTGCCACGGCTACGATGGACCTCTCATGCTCGACCACGTGTTCACCGATGCAATCGGAGCGCTTCGCGATGCCATGGAATCGGCGCTCCTCGAGCGGCAGGCGCTCGAGGAGCGATTCCAGGCCGACATCCTGCTCGGGGACATCACCTGGGCGACGAGCTACGGGCTGCCGGGCGAGGGCTCGCCACCTCGGGTTCAGGCCGACCTCACGCTCGAATGGCCGACCTGGGCCCAAACCGCCTACCGGACCTGGTACCTCGACGAGGAGTTCACCGATGGTCCCGTCATCGCCATCGAGGTCGTGTTCCGGGTCCAGCGGTTGAAGGAATCTCCGGACCCGTCGGTCATCATGAAGGGTATGCCCTCGATCGTGCCCCAGATCGGCGACGAGGAGCTCTCCGGATTGGGCCCGACGTTGGAGACCGTGTACGACCATGATCTGACGGTCTGCTCCCACGCCGCCGAGATCACCTACAGCGGCGCCTACGAACTCGACGAGAAGACGCTGGAGGACGGTTCGACCCTCGACGAGCACTTCGCCCAGATCGGCGGCTGGATCACCGCGACCCTGGTGCGCCTCGGCGACCTTCCTCTCGACTACCTCCCTGCAGGCGACTTCGAAGCGATGTAGCCTGGACGGTGGTGAAACCTTCCGAGCGGATCCTCCAGCTCCCAGGCGCAGTCCCAAAGCTGATCCTTCTGGCGTCGGCCGATACAACCATCGTCAGACACCTGGACGAGCATCTCATCGCTCAAGCCGACGCAGTGGACATCCGCTCCGGTGTCGTCTGGATCGAGGTTTCGGAGTGCCGAAAATACCTCCACCTGCTGGTGGAACGAGTCTCCCGCCCCGAGGAGGTCAAGATCGCCATCGTCGGCCTCGGCGCCTCTCCCGCCGAACTCGTCGGGGCATCGCTGCTCGCCCCGACCCTGGCCGATGTCGGCCGCGCCCTCGACGCCGAGGACCGGATCAACTCGGAGATCGACTATCAGGTCCGCTATCAACCCGTGGTCCGTCTCGCCGATCGCGGCATCGTCGGCTATGAAGCGCTCATCCGGGCCGATCTCAACGGATCTCGACTGTCGGCTGAGGACCTCATCGCTCGAGCGGCCAAAGGCGGGTGGTTGTCCGAATTCGATCAGCTCTGCCGGCAGTATGCGATCCGGGGTGTTGGACCGTGGCTCGGAGCCGGGCTGCTGTTCCTCAACATCATGGCCCCCGGCGGCACGTTCGACCTGGCTGCGGCCCGACGCACGATCCGTCAGGCCGAGGACATCGGCCTCGACCCCGATCAACTGGTCCTCGAGGCCACGGAACGCAACCGCTACACCGACATCGACCTCGCCGCGGCTCAGCTGACCAAGCTCCGGAACGCGGGAGTGCGAATCGCCATCGACGATGTGGGAGACGGCTACTCCACCTTGCGGGTTGCCACCAGTTTCAAGCCCGATGTGTTGAAGATCAGCGGCGACCTGGTCGACGCCCTGCCGGGCGACGAGGCCACCGCCATCATTCGGGCCGTCGTCGATCTCGCCCACGAAACCGGCGCCTGGGTGGTCGCCGAGGGAGTCGAGACCGAGGCACAGGCGGCGTCGCTCCTGCGCCTCGAGGTCGACTGGGGTCAAGGAATCCTCTTCGGCCGTCCGGAGCTGCTACCCGCCGGCTGATCGGCGCGTGTGGGCCCTCCGGCCCCTCGCCGTCTCGATCGAGCTGGGCGGTTCTTCCCACCTCTCGAGCATTTGGGGAATTTCACCCGGCCTGCGGGTTCGGGGGCCTCTGGGAGCGACCCGCTCGACACTGATATCGGTTGTGTTCAAGCGATCCTGCGACGCCCTTCACCGGCGGTTTGATCGGACTCCCACACCGCAAGGCAGCACCATGGCAACCGAAGCAACCACCGCACCCACCATCTCGACCGGCAGTCCTCCGGGCGACATCGAGTTCCACCCCATCGACTGGTGGGCGGGTGTCGCTGTCGGGCCCCAACTCGTACACCAGCGCCGGGTGCCGCCGATTCCGGCCTTCGTGCGGCTCTCGCGGCTCGTCGACCCCGCCACGCTCTCTGCCGCTCGAAACAAGGTTCCGGTCGTCGAGACCGAGGAGGGAACCGAAATCCCTGACGTCGAGGACCTGCCCGAACCGCTGAACACGGATTCGACCCCGGTATCGGGTCGCGGTTGGGCCGACTCGGCCGGACGGCCGCTCTTCCAGATTGGACTCGCGGCCATTGTGATCGCGATCGTCGTTGCCGTTGTGACATTCGCCCAGCAAGATGACGGTTCGACCACCGTCGAATCTCGGGGCGCTGCCATCGTGATCCAACCCGGCTCCGATGAAGCCGGCCCAGCGGCCGGCGGTTCGACCGCGTCGCCCGACGAGGCCATCGGCGCCTCGGCCGACAACCAGACCGGTGATGTGCTCGAAGCGCTCGTGCGGCAGACCTCCACCGGTACCGACGCCGACCTCTCCGTCGTTGCGACGGCATCGGGAAGTGGGACCGATGTTCGCTGGACGGCAACGGTCCGCAACGCCGGTCCCGGTACGGCCGAGGGTCCGATCACCGTGGTACAGACCATCGGCTCGGACTTCGAGCTCGTTTCGATTGCCGGAAACAGCTGGGAGTGCGAACATCTTCGAGCCACCGGAACGATCACCTGCGAGCTCGACGGCGACCTGGCCACGGGCCAGCGGCGGCGGCTGGATCTCGTCACCAGCACCACCGGGGTTGCCCCGGGCACACCGATCCCGGGCACCATGTCGGTGGTGGCCGGAACCAACGACCCGGATCTCGACAACAACACGATCACGGTCACGGCGGTGAGCGCATCCGCCGACAACGGCGAAGGCGAGAACTCACGATCGTCGTCTGCCGGCGCGGCCGGGAAATCCGATACGGACACCGACACCTCCGGGGCGGCAGACTCGGATCAGACCGGCACGGCGGGGCTGGACGAACTACCCCATACCGGCTCCGGTCTGGTGGTTGCCCTCGGCGCGGCCGGTGTGATGTTGTGTCTGATCGGGTATCGACTGATGACCTGGAGTGCTCGGGCCCAGACCCGCACGTTGCTGGTGGCCGCCAGCATCGAATGAACGCCCGGCCCGCCGGCGCAACGGCGGGCGCCGTTCGCTAGAGCGGCCAGTCGAGAAAGTCCGACAGCGGCCGTCGCGGGCGGGGACCCATGTGGGAAATGACCTCGGCCGCCGCCAACGATGCCAGCCGGCCGGTCCGGGGCAGCGGGATCCCATGGCTCAGCCCGTAGAGCGCTCCGGCCGCGTATTGATCGCCGGCTCCAGTCGTGTCGACCACCGGCCCAAGACGCTCGGCCGCGATCTCGATGACATCGCCGTCGTGCAGGATCAGGGATCCGGCGGCCCCCATGGTCACGAAGGCCAGGTTCACCTCACCAGCGACCCGTTTGACGGCGTCGTCGAAGTCGCACTCGTAGAGGCGGCTCAACTCCGCCTTGTTGGCAAACAGGACGTCGACCGGCCCCGACACCAGCTCCAGGAACTCTTGGTGGTGACGACCGATGCAGAAGGGGTCGGACAGGGTGAGTGACACCAGCCGACCGGCATCGGCGGCGATGTCCATCGCCTTTCGGATCGCCTGCTTGGCCGACTCGACGTCCCACAGGTATCCCTCGCAGAACAGGATTCGCCCGGCTGACACCACCTCGGGATTGACGTCGGCCGGCTCCAGCATGACCGAGACCCCCAGGTAGGTGTTGAGGGTACGCTGGGCGTCGGGTGTGACCAAGATGATGCAGCGGGCGGTCGACGAGCCGTCGGCAGCGGATGGAATCGAGAAGTCGACCCCCAACGACCGCATGTCGGCCCCGAAGATGTGGCCGAGACGGTCGTCGTTGACCTTCCCGATGTAGCCGGCCCGACCACCGAACGATGCCACGCCGGCCACGGTGTTGGCGGCCGACCCACCCGAGGCTTCGACCTCCGGCTCGACCAGATCGTAGAGCTCGGCGGCTCGGGCCTCGTCGATCAACAGCATCGAGCCCTTCGTCAGGCCTTGTTCGACGATGAACTCCTCGTCCGAGCGGGCGATGACGTCGACGATGGCGTTACCGACGCCCACGACATCGAATCGCGTTTCTACCGCTGGATCAACCACAAGCAAGCACCGTACATGTTTACGCTGATCATGACACAAGCACGGGGCGGATCCCAAACGGATCCACCCCGTGCTCACGCCCTGCGCTCACGAAGGCGCCGGCGCATCCTCACTCACCGATGGTGATCAACTACAACCGCTGGTATTGCCACATCCGGGGCAGGCGTGGCAGCTGCCGGCACGCTGCATCGTGACACCGCACTGCATGCAGATCGGGGCGTGCGGATCGGCCTGGGGCTCGGCCTGCCGGGCCATCGAAGCGACCAGATCATCAGCCGACTCGACCGACGGAGGGTCGGCGGGCAGATCGCCGGTGGATGAGTTGACGGCCTCATCAACCCCCGGAAGCGTCTGCTGGGTGCGCTCGCCGGTCGTGAAGATACCGAGCGACGCCCGTTCCTCATAACTGAGATAGAGCACCGCCAGCTTGCGGAACAGGTAGTCCATGATCGACGTGGCCAGGCGGATGTCGGGGTCGTCGGTCAGACCGGCCGGTTCGAACCGCATCCCGGTGTAGGTCTCGACGTAGGCGCGCAGGGGCACGCCGTACTGCAGACCGTGGCTCAACGATAGGGCCAGGGCATCCATGATGCCGGCCATGGTCGAACCCTGCTTGGACACCCGGAGGAAGACCTCACCGGGCCGACCGTCGTCGTACTCACCAATGGTGGCGAACGCCTTGCAGTCGGCCACCCGGAACTCGAAGGTACGGGACCGACGATCGCGGGGCAGCTTCTCGCGAACCGGCTTGTAGACGATCTTGGTTTCCACGACGTTCGCAAACGCCTGCGCCGGATCGTCGGCGATCTTGGCGTCGACGTTGTGGCTCGAGTTGGATTCCTTCTTGGCCATCGACAGCGGCTGGGCCACCTTGCAGTTGTCGCGGTAGATGGCAATGGCCTTGACCCCCATCTTCCAGGCGTCGATGTGAAGCTGTTCGACGTCTTCGACCGACACGTCCTCCGGCATGTTGACCGTCTTGGAGATGGCACCCGAGATGAAGGGCTGGACCGCGGCCATCATCTTGACGTGACCCAGATAGTGGATCGGGTTGTCGCCCATCGAGCAGGCGAAGACCTGGACGTGATCCTGGGACAATCCTGGAGCACCGAGAATGGTCTTGTTCTCGTCGATGTAGGCGGTGATGGCGGCAATCTCGTCGGCGTTGTAACCGAGACGACGCAAGGCCCGGGGAACCGACTGGTTGACGATCATCATCGTGCCACCGCCGACCAGTTTCTTCATCTTGCACAGGCCGAGATCGGGCTCGATGCCGGTGGTATCGCAGTCCATCAACAAGCCGATGGTTCCGGTGGGAGCCAGCACGGTGGCTTGGGCGTTGCGAACACCGACCGACGGGCTCAACTCGCACGTGGCGTCCCACGCATCGCGGGCGGCGGCAAGGATCTCGGCGGGCGCAAGGCTCTCGTCGATCTCGGCCGCAGCGGCCCGATGCTGGTTCAGCACCCGCAGCATGTGCTCCTCGTTCTCCTCGTAGCCCTCGTGTGCACCCATCCGGGCCGACGTGCGGGCAGAGGTGTAGTAGGCGTGACCGGTCATGAGCGACGTGATCGACGCGGCCATGGCCCGACCCTCGTCCGAGTCATAGGGCAAGCCGAGGTTCATCAGCAGTGCGCCGATGTTGGCGTAGCCGAGTCCGAGCTGACGGAACCGGCGGGACGTCTCACCGATGCCCGGGGTCGGGTAGTCGGCCCGCCCGACCAGGATCTCCTGAGCGGTGAAGAAGTGCTCGACGGCCACCTTGAATCCCTCGACATCGAAGGTGTCGTCGTCGCCCAGGAACGTCAGCAGGTTGAGGCTGGCCAGGTTGCACGCCGAGTTGTCGAGGTGCATGTACTCCGAGCAGGGATTGGAGCCGTTGATCTTGCCGGTGGCGGCCGAGGTGTGCCAGCGATTGATGGTCGAGTCGTACTGCATGCCGGGATCGGCACACTCCCAGGTGGCCTGGGCGAACTGGCGCATCAGGTTCCGGGCCTTGACCGTGCGGACGATCTCACCGGTGGTGCGGGCCACGAGATTCCAATCGGCGTCGTCGACGACGGCCTGCATGAACTCGTCGGTCACCCGAACCGAGTTGTTGGCGTTCTGATACTGGATCGAGTGGCTGTCGGCGCCGTCGAGGTCCATGTCGAAGCCGGCTTCACGCAGGACGCGGGCTTTGCGCTCCTCGGTGGCCTTGCACCAGATGAATTCCTCGATGTCGGGATGGTCGATGTCGAGCATCACCATCTTGGCCGCCCGGCGGGTCTTGCCTCCGGACTTGATGGTGCCGGCGGAGGCGTCGGCGCCGCGCATGAACGACACGGGGCCCGAAGCGGTACCACCGCCCCGCAACAGCTCGGCGCTCGAGCGGATACGGGACAGGTTGATGCCGGCCCCCGATCCGCCCTTGAAGATGATGCCCTCCTCGACGTACCAGTTGAGGATGTCGTCCATCGTGTCGTCGACCGCGAGGATGAAGCAGGCCGACGCCTGCTGCGGCACACCCCGCACACCGATGTTGAACCACACCGGTGAGTTGAAGGCACCCATCTGGTGGATGATCAGATGCTTGAGTTCGTCGTTGAGGATCTGGGCCTCGGCGGCGTCGAAGTAGCCGTCCTCGATGCCCCACTTGGTGATCGTGTTGACCACCCGGTCGACGACCTGGCGGAGCGACGTCTCCCGCTCGGGCGTACCCAGCGTTCCCCGGAAGTACTTCTGGGCCAGGATGTTCGTGGCGTTGACCGACCAGAAATCGGGGACCTCGACTCCGAGCTGCTCGAAGGCCACCTCACCGGTCTTCCAATTCGCTATTCGGGCGTCCCGCTTCTCCCAGGTGACCGTGTCGTACGGGTCGACACCGGCGGTGGTGAAGTAGCGACGAAGGCCGATTCGTGTTTGCTCGGATGCGAGGGCCATGTTCCTAGTCTTCTCTTTCTGACTGTGTTCTGACTGAGTCGCCCGGAAGGGGTCTCCGGGCCGGTGGTTATTGTGTAGTTGGTGCCTGTGACAGTTACCTCGGTCCGGCGTGTTCGTCCGTGGCCTCCCTCGACCCGAATTCACACGCCTCGACCGTTCCACCGTCACCGGCGCTGTGGTCAGCACAGCAGAACCCGCCTTCGGTCCGGTACGGACGTCCGTTCCCTGCGCCTCTTCGCTAACTGAATACTTTGTATCGTGACACGTTGTTTCGTGAAACTGTCTCGTGAAACTGTCTCGTGACACACTGTTGCCGGAAGTCGCTTCCAGCGGTCCGTTGACGATGTTCGGGTCACAATCGACCCGTCCTGCGACAACACGTTGTTGGGCACAACCTGTGAATCAAACGGATTTCGTCGTGGGGTCTCGAGTCGGTGGCGACAACCCTGTAGGGGGCAGTCGGATCCAGTGCCTTCGTCTGGGCCTGTCCGGAACCTCCCACCCCGCTCCGTTCCTCGCCTTCCAGCCTCGGTCTGCATGTCAGAGCCTTGGCCTTCGGTCTTGCCGGGAGCGTGCTGTGAGTTGGTTTCGGCGGACGGGCCGCAAACAACCAGCCACTAGATCTTGTGCCTACCGCCAGCTCGAATCCGAGCGACGCACAAGATGTAGTCTCATTACACCACTGTAATTACGACCGTGTCAACACTGACCGCAAAAGAATATCGCTGACTTGGCCCAGTAACGCAGCCCTTTTCACCTCCGTTGGGTAGATCGTCTCTACACCCGGGGTGGATGGGGCGCTGCGTGACGGAGATCGGTCTTTGAGGGCGAACAGGTCGAGGTTCGAGTCCGTGCGGGAACGGCACAATGCCGCTGACCGGACATAGCGTTGCAAACCCAGGGGCCCCGGTTCGGTGACCCTTCCATACTGATGCCCTCTCCGACCTCCGTCACAACATTGCCCCACGACGGGCGCACCGACCACAGTATCGACCGCCGTCTGTGGATCGAAAGAGGACGACCTGTGGATTTTGTGGGGATTCGGTGGACGAGGTGGGGATTAGTATCTCGAACAACCCAAACTCGATCCGGGACCGACCCGGCCCGTCGACGGACCCCCCGAGCGGAGACATGATTCAACTTTTCCCCCCATCCGACGACAATCGAGGCGGATCTTCGCCCGCCGTGTCGAACATGGCGGACGGCAACGACAGCCCGGATGCATCGCACGACGAGGCGTCGCTGGTGATGTTCCGTGTCGGCAGGGAGGCCCGCGAACCCGCCGGCCACCGACCGTGGATCTACGCCAACATGATCGTCGCCGCCGACGGCGCCACCGCTGTCGGCGGCCTGTCCGGACAGCTCGGCGGCGACGGCGACCGCATGATGTTCCGGGCGTTGCGAGCCCAGGCCGACATCGTCCTGGTCGGGGCCGGTACGGCCCGGGCCGAGGGTTACCGCCCACCACAGCGCTACGACGCCGCACAGGAGCTGCGGCGCAGCAGGGGTCAACAGCCTCGCCCTCGGCTGGCGTTGGTGACGCGCAGCCTCGATCTCGACCCGGGCATGGCGCTGTTCGACGACTCCGAACCGGAGACCCGACCGTTCGTGATCAGCTCACACCGGGCGTGGAAGGAGCGGGGAGGCGACGTGGCCGAGCGGGCCGAACCGATTGCGGCCGGCGACGACGAGGTCGACCTCGCCGACGCGCTTGCCCAGCTCGGACAACGGGGCTTCGACCGGGTGCTGTGTGAGGGTGGTCCCAGCCTCAACGGCCAACTGGTGGCCCTTGACGTGATCGACGAGTGGAACCTCACGATCGCCCCGCTCCTGGTCGGCGGGGATTCCACCCGAGCCGCCGTCGGGCCGCTGCCCGGCGGGCCTCCACCGGACATGACGCTCAACCGGGTCTGGCTCCGTGACGAGTATCTGTTCTGCCGCTGGATTCGGCGAGCCGAAGGCCGACACGGCGAAACCCGCGAGGCGGCGGTTCGGACCGGCGACTAGCCGGGTTCGACCTTGATCAATCGAGCCTCGCGCTCGAAGTCGTCGACGTTCTCGAAGTCTTTGTAGACACTGGCAAAACGCAGGTAGGCAACCTGATCGAGACGACCCAGCTCGTCGAGCACGGCCAGCCCGATGGCTTCCGACGTCGTCTCGGTCCCTTCGTGCCGGAGACGCTCCTCGACCCGGGCGGCCAGACCCTCGAAGTCGACCTCGGTGAGTGGTCGGCCTTTCGATGCGGCCAGGAGACCGGTGACGATTTTGCGGGGGTCGAACGGCTGCCGGCCACCAGAGCGCTTGGCCACGATCAGCGGGACCTCCTCCAGGCGTTCGAAGGTGGTGAATCGATGGCCGCACTCCTCACACTCGCGGCGTCGCCGGATGGACGTGCCGTCGTCAGTGGAACGGGAATCGACGACACGGGTATCAGCTTGCACACAAACTGGGCACCGCATAGCTCCTAAACTAGCGGCCAACATGAAGGTAGGGGCACCGGATCCCAACGATCGACGGATCAGTCTTCAAGCAGGGACGCCGGGATGATCAGCTGCTGTCCCGAGCTGATCATCGAGCCCCCGTTGACCTCGACGAACGCGTCGACCACCTGGCGGGGGTCGCGGTCGGGGAACCGGGTGGTGGCGATCGACCACAACGAATCACCGGGGTGAACGACGACAACCGCCGGCTCGGCACCGGTCACGCCATCCCCCATCGGAAACACCACCTCAGACCGGGCGGCCGCTGCTGGAGCCTGCGCCGCAACGGAGGCCATGGCCCCGTCCACCGATCCGGCCGACGCCGACTCCTGAGCGACACGCAGTGCGAACAGGCCGCCGAACACCACCACGGCGGTGAGCCCAACGGCCGGAGCGAGCTCGACGAGCCGATCGGCGAGGACCCGGCCGTGGCGGTTGCTCAACCGCTGCCGGACGAGCCTCCACCTGGCCTCGACGAGCCGGCCCGGCGCCGCCGACCACGCCGCCAGCACGGCGGCGTGCGGCCCCTGCTCACCCCGTCGAGCAGCCTCGCGGCCGGCTCGAGCCACCGGGCGCGACGGATCGCCCGGCGCATCCCACCGAGCCGCCGTGTTGTCGACCACCAAACGGAGTCGCGGTGGCCGACCGGCATCACCGGCAGTGCGGACGAAGGCCCGGGAGCCGGCGGAACGGGAGCTGGGATGACGGGAAGCAACCATGGCCGTATTCTCCTCGCGGGGTGTGACAGTGAAGCGCCGCCGAAGCGAGAGGCACTGAACGGGTGTTCGATCGAGAGCCCCATCGTACCGAACGATCGTTCGTACACAACCTGTGGAGCCGGAATTCCCGAACAGACGTTCCACCGTCCGGATCGGTGCGGCGAACGATTCGGGTGGTCGGGAAATTTCAGCAAAAACGAACACCCGTACGCCACTTGTGGCATAGTGGTCGATGCAAACACCTGTTCGGACCGAGAGGTCCCGTGACCGACCACGGAGTGCAGCCGGCCCCGCAGGGCAGGCGCTCGGCTCCACAGCAACATGGGAGATTCGCCATGGGCGAGCACCAACTCACCAAACGTCAACTTGCCATCCTCGAGTTCATCGAGAACCAGGTTCGGGAGAACGGATTCCCCCCGTCGGTTCGCGAGATCGGGGCCGAGGTCGGCTTGAACTCGCCATCGTCGGTGCACTCACAACTGGCCACCTTGCAGCGCCACGGTTATCTGAAGCGCGACCCGGCCAAGACTCGGGCCATTCGCGTTCGCTGGGACTCCACCAGCGGGGCGGCCGACGTCGAACGTCGTCCGGTTCGCCATGTCCCTCTCGTCGGCGACGTCGCCGCCGGCACCGACGTGCTGGCCACCGAGCACATCGAGGAGACCCTGCCGGTTCCGGCCGATCTGACCGGTGACGGCGATCTCTTCATGCTGAGGGTCCGCGGCGATTCCATGATCGAGGCCGGCATCCTCGACGGCGACTACGTGGTCGCCGAGGTCCAGAACACGGCGGCCAGAGGCGACGTCGTCATCGCCGGCATTCCCGGCGAGGAGGCGACCGTCAAGACGTTCACCCGATCCGGCGATCGGATCGTGCTGCTGCCGGCGAACTCATCGCTCGAGCCCATGGAGTTCTCCCCCGATGAGGTGCAGATCTTCGGCCGGGTGGTGACGGTGATGCGTCGCCTCTAGCCGGCCCGGCATTCCCGTCCGCGGCGGAGCCGTTGCGTCCTCCGGCACACGGGCATCCAAAACCGGCCGACCACAAAACGGTGAATTGGCTCAGGTTGGACTCTGAGCCAATTCATCCGCGTGGGCCGGAGCCCACATCCCCCTCAAGCAAGAACCATGTCCCGATGAACGACCCGACCCTCACGGTTCGAATCATGCAAGCGGAATGGGCCAAATGTTACTGCCGTCACGTTCAAGAATCCAGACCGAAACCGATCTTTCCCCGGATTCGCCCGCTCCGCCGGTGAGCTTGGCCGTGGCAAAGGCAATGATCTCGGGCTGTACGACGGCCACGGGCTGTTGATTACAGTTTCATGTCGACCATCGCTGGTCGCCACCCAGCCGGATCTCACCCCAGCCCGGGGCGGTGATCCGGAGCGGCGATGGCCGCCAGCCGCTCGGCTCGGACCCGGCCGTCGACCCCTCGGAGCCGAGCCACGCCATGCTCGGTCACGACACGGTCGGCAAGATAGCGGGGCACCGTGACCGGAACCGTGCCGGAGAGCTGTCGGACGATGCGTGAGATCGACGGTGCGTCGAGATCCGATCGGCTCGGACCGGTCGTGCTCGGCAGTGCCACGATTGACAGGCCGTCGGCGCTCAGGGCCGCACCGGCGGCAAAGTCGGGCTGTCCACCCGGCCCGGAAACGACTCGATCGCCGATTTGTTCGGCGTTCACCGAACCGTCGAGCGAGACCTCGATCGCCGAGTTGACGGCGACGAAGCCGCGCTGACGGCTGAGCGCCGGTACGCCGTGGCTGTAGTTCGACGCCACGATGACGACGTCGTCGCGGCCACGGACCCACTCAACAGCCCGCGCCGACCCCAACACCGCACTGGCCACATGCAGACCGGCGTCAACACTCTTGGCCGATCCGTCCATGACTCCGGCGTCGATGAGAGCCATGGCCGCATCGCCGATCAACCCGCTGTGAAGGCCGAGCCCATCGTGACCGGCGAGCGCCTCGACGGCGGCGTCGGGAATGGTGCCGATGCCGTATTCGATTGTTGATCCATTGGCGATCTCGGATGCCACATGCCTGCCGATCGCGGCCGGTATCGACTCACCGTCGGCGGATTTCGACGGCGGCGGGCCGGCAGGCAGGGTGAGAAGCGGATGCTCCACCTCGACCAGAAGATCGAATGCGTCACGCTCGAAAGCGGCCGGTCCCCTGATCCATGGCATCGCCGCATTCACCTCGGCGATCACCAGCTCTGCTCGACAGATCACCTCGAGGGCCGCTCCCCCGCTGACTCCGAGGCTGAACCGACCGTCGGGACCCGGCTCGCTGACCTGAACGAGGGCGACGTCCACGGCCAGCGGACCACCGGGCTTGTACAAACGGTAGAACTGTGACGAGTGGGCCGGCACGATCCGCCGCCGGTCGGCCGCAAGTCCACGGATCGCCCCGGAGGGCTGCACACTCACGTGGTGAAACGGCCACCGCTCGGCAGCGACGTCGTGCGGGCCGACGAAGGTCGCAAGCGGTTCGAGCAGGTAATCGGAGGTGGTCGTCACCTTGCGCCACGATGAGAAGGCGTCGGCCATCGCGCTCACCAGCTTCGTCGGCGTGCCCATGAGCCCGGTCACGTACACGATGGTCTCGTCGGGAATGAGCGCGACCGCCTCGGACGCGGTGACCGACCGGCCGGCGCGAAGCCGCAGCGGCGGCGGAAGCTGACCGGCGCGGTCCAGAGCCGAGCGGGCGGCCACCGTCTACTCCCTCCCGGTGATGAGCGCCATCAGGGCGGCGTGGACCGTCTCGATGGAGTGTCGCTCCAGGCGTTCGTCGGCGTTGTGGGCGAGGGTGGGATCACCGGGACCGAAGTTGGTGGCGGGAATCCCCAGCTGATCGAAGCGGGCAACGTCGGTCCATCCGAGCTTGGCCGCCACCGGCAGGTCATTGGCCTCGATGAGGCCGGCGAACAGGGGGTGACTCAGCGATGGGGCACAAGCGGGTGCAACATCGACGACGGTGAACGAATCGCCGTCATCGAGATGGGGTCCCAGGAGCTTCCGGAGAAACGCCTCGGCCTGATCGGCATCGCGGTCCGGGGCGAAGCGGTGATGGATGTGCATCACGCACCGATCGGGCACGACGTTGCCGGCGACGCCGCCCTCGATGGACACCGCCTGGACCGCTTCACGATAGGTGCAGCCATCGATCGTTGGGGTTCGAGCCTCATAGCCGGAAAGCGTCTCCAGGATTCCGGTCATTCGATGAATGGCGTTGCGGCCCATCCACGGTCGGGCGGTGTGGGCACGGGCTCCGGTCAACACGATTTCGACCCGCATCGCCCCCTGGCAACCGGCTTCGATGCCGGCGTCGGTCGGCTCTCCGACGATCGCACAGTCACCGGCCAGCAGATCGGGACGTTCGGCGATGATCTCGTTGAGGCCGTTGTGGGGCTGCGCCACCTCCTCGCGGGCGTAGAACACGAAGGTGAGATCCACCGCGGGATCGACCACCGTTCGGGCGATGTCGAGGAAGACGGCGAGTCCACCTTTCATGTCGGTGGCCCCCAGACCCCAGAGCAGATCACCGTCGATGCGGGGCACGGCATTGCCGTTGGCGGGGACCGTGTCGGTGTGGCCGACCAGCAGAATCCGCTGGTCCCGCCCGAGGCTGGTGCGGGCCACCAGATTGTCGCCGACGCGGACGACGTCGAGGTGCTCGAGCTTGGACAGTTCGGATTCGAGCCAGTCGACGAACGGACCCTCGTGAAACGACTCCGAGGGCATGGCGATCAACTCGGATGTGAGGCTTAGCAGGTCGACCATGGCCCCACGCTACCCGCTAGCCTGAATGGTGATGACTACGACGACGACCCCGGAAGGTCAGACCGGTGACGGTGCTCGGGCGGAGCGACTGTTCAGCAAATCCATGGTCATCTCCGGGATCCGCTGCGTACTCGCCTACATCATCCTCCCCTTTGTGACCCCGTTCATCGGACTGGCCCCCGGCGTCGGCGCAGGATTCGGGCTGATCATCGGCCTGGTGGCCATCGCCGCCAACCTGTTCAGCATCCGCCGGTTCTGGCGGGCCGATCATCGCTTCAAGATGCCGGTAACCGCTATCCACGTCTCGGTCATCGCCCTGCTGGTGGTACTCGCCGTTCAGGATGTGGCCGAGCTGGTCGGCTGATGCGCCCGCTGTACCTGGTAGCCGGTCTGCTGTTCGTGGGGTTGGGCTGGATCGGTCTGGTCACCCCCGGTCTGCCGGGCACCGTGTTCTTCGTGAGTGCAGCCTGGTGCTTTTCACGGTCCAGTCCACGTCTGGAGCGATGGGTGCTGAACCTGCCCGGGGTCGGACCGATGGTCTCCGACTACCGCGACGGCCTGGGCATGCCCCGGAAAGCCAAGATGATTGCCGTGACCTGTATCGTTGCCGCCTGCATGTTCAGTGCTGGTTTCGCCATCGGCATCTGGTGGGTTCGCATCCTGATCGTGGTCCTCGGGGCCGTGGGCGTCTGGTTCGTCGGTGTTCACATCCCGACCTCGGAGCGGGTGCGGGCGGAGCGAGCCGTCACGGCTTCCTGACCGCACGTCGTCCGTGACGAATCCGCGACGGCCGAAGCGCTACTGGTTCGAGTGGAGCGCCTCGTTGATGCCACCCCAGCGCGAGGGATCGGATTCGCGGACTTCGATGACACCGGTGGCCGAGTTCTGCAGGTAGAGCAGACCGGGCCGGCCCGACAACTCCCTGGCCTTCACCTGTTCACCATTGGGCAGGGTCACGATCGTGCCGGCGGTGATGTACACGCCGGCGGCCACCGTGCAGCCGTCACCGAGTGAGATGCCGAGGCCGGCATTGGCCCCGAGCAGGCAGTTCTCACCGATCGAGATCTTCTCCTTGCCACCGCCGGAGAGGGTGCCCATGATCGACGCTCCCCCGCCGATGTCGGAGTTCGCTCCGACCACGACTCCCTGGCTGATCCGCCCCTCGACCATGGCCGGACCCAGGGTCCCGGCGTTGAAGTTGACGAATCCCTCGTGCATCACCGTGGTGCCCTCGGCCAGATGGGCTCCCAAACGAACCCGGGTGGCATCAGCGATGCGAACCCCCGGGGGAACGACGTAGTCGGCCATGTGGGGGAACTTGTCGACGCCTCGAACGATCACCGTGTGGCCCTCGGCACCGGCCGACGCCCGAAGCTGATCGAGCTTCTCGGCCAGGACGGGCCCGGCGCTGGTCCACGCCACGTTGGCCAGATGGCCGAAGATGCCGTCGACGCTGATCGAGTTGGGGGTGGCGTCCCGTCGTGACAGAAGGTGGAGCCGCAAGTAGGCGTCGGCCGAATCAGCCGGCGGTTCGTCGAGGTCCTCGATCGTCGTGGTGACGATCTCGCCACGGATCAGGTCGAGCCGTTCGGCCAGACAGGTCCGTTTCGGCTCGATTCCGTCTCCTGGATACCAGACGTCGAGTCGGATTCCGGATTCGGCGTCGAGGTAGCTGTGTCCAGTTGCGGTCACCGTCATGGCCTACATCCTAAGGCGCTCACAGGCCGAGTCGTTCGGCGACCAATTCGATCCGATCGGTCGGCTGCACCACGGCAATGCGCACGTGGCCGGCCGCGGCCTCGCCGTAGAACTCGCCGGGGCTGACCAGCGCCCCCGCCTCATGGGCCAGGCGACGGGCGAACGCCCAGGCGTCACCGTCGGGGGCCGGTACCCACAGGTAGAAACCGCCCCCGGGGAGCGGCGCGTCGGCTCCGAGCCTGCCCACCACCCGCTGCATCATCTCCAGGCGATCGGCGTAGCGTTTCCGTTGCTGTTCGACGTGATCCTCGTCGCCGAACGCGGCGACGGCCGCCGCCTGGGCGGGTCCGGGAGTCATGAATCCGGCGTGCTTTCGCACCTCGCCGAGATAGTGGACGATCGCCGAATCACCCACGTAGAACCCGACCCGGACTCCGGCCAGGTTCGAGCGTTTCGACAGTGAATGGACGGCCAGGACCCCGTCGAGGCCCGACGACACGACCGAACGGGGTCGTCCGTCCCAGGTGAACGCGATGTAGCACTCATCGGACACGACGAGCACGTCGTTGGCCCGCCCCCAGGCGGCCACGGCATCGAGATCGTCCAGACCACCGGCCGGGTTGCCCGGCGTGTTGACCCACAGGCACAGGGCCCGGGCCGCATCGGTGGGGTCGACGGCCGAGAGGTCGAGGCGCCACTGATCATCGACGGGCACCGGGATCGCTCGACAACCGGCCAGCGTGGCTCCCATCTCGTAGCTCGGGTAGCTGACGGCTGGATACAACACGGTGTCCCGCTCCGGCGTGCGGAGGCGAAGCCAGTGCGGCAGACCGGCGACGAATTCCTTCGACCCGATCGTGGCCCGGATGTCGGTGGCGGCGACGGCCCGGTCGCCGGTCAGCCCGACGAACCGGTTCAACCACCCGGCCGCGGCGGACCGGAACGCGTCCGTGCCGATGGACGGTGGATAGGATCGCTCGCTGCCGGAGCCGGCCAGCGCTTCGACGACCGCCGGCGGCGGTGGATCGAACGGGGTGCCGATCGACAGGTCGACCAGGCCGCCGTCGAATGCCTGTCCGACGGCTTTCAGCTCGTTGAGTCGATCGTAGGGATACGGGGGCGGGACGAATCCCATCTTGTCTCCTCTGTAGAGTCCTTCGCCGCCGAATGCCGGCCACCGGTCGGGCGGTCGGACCGTCAGGCGGTGTCGGGCAACCTGGTGACCACGACATCGGCAAGACGCTGAGCGGAGGCCGGCTCCAGCCGGGCGGTGACCCGCATGCCCTTCTCCTCCGATGTCTCGTTCAGCACCTGACCTTCACGGTGCGTGGCGGCCAGAAGATCGCCCCTGGCCCAGGGAACGAACAGCTCGTACAACTCGGTGGCGACTCGGAGCTGATCCCCGATGGCCTCCAGGAGCTCCTCGATGCCTTCACCGGTCAACGCCGAGACCGCCACCGAACCGGGGTGCTGGCGGACGCGGGCCGCGATGTCGTCGGTCTGGTCGGACTTGTTGAACACGATCAGCTGTGGAATCTCGTGGGCGCCGATCTCGGTCAGCACATCACGCACGGCGTCGATGTGACCCTGCGGGTCGTGGCCCGAGCCGTCGACGACGTGAACCAGCAGGTCGGCGCCCACGGCCACTTCGAGGGTGGATTTGAACGCCTCGACCAGTTGGTGAGGGAGCTTGCGGACGAAGCCGACCGTGTCGGTCATCAGGATCTGCTCGCCGCCGGGAAGCTGCAGTTTGCGTGTCGTGGGATCGAGCGTGGCGAACAGGCGGTCTTGAACCAGCACGTCGGCCCCGGTGAGGCGGCGTAGCAGCGACGACTTGCCGGCGTTGGTGTAGCCCACGATCGACACGGTTCGATACGGCGATCGGTGGCGGGCCTTACGTTGGTTCGACCGACGGGCCGAGATCGAGGCCAGGTCCCGTTCGAGCTTGTGCATCCGGCGGACCAGTCGTCGACGGTCGACCTCGAGCTGGGTTTCACCCGGGCCTCTGGTTCCGATGCCGCCGGCCTGCTGGCTGAAGTTCCTGCGATTCCGCAGTCGGGGGAGGTTGTAGCGGAGTTGGGCCAGCTCGACCTGCGCCTTACCCTCGGCCGAGGTCGCGTGCTGGGCGAAGATGTCGAGGATCACCGCGGTGCGGTCGAGGGCCGTTCGCTTCAACATGCGTTCGAGGTTGACCTGCTGGCCGGGGCTGAGCTCGTCGTCGAACACCACGGTGTCGGCGTCGATGGCCAGTGACGAGTCGAGAATCTCCTGCACCTTGCCCTGCCCGACGAAGGTGGCCGGGTCGGGGCGATCCCGCTTCTGCACGATCCGTTCGAGGGCATCGGCGCCGGCGGTGTCGACCAGCAACGCCAGCTCGTCGAGCGAGGCGTCGGTCTCGGCTTCGGTGCGACCGGCAACGGTGACTCCGACCAGCACGATTCGCTCCCGAAAAGCGCGGTCGAGGAAGCCGGCGTCGACGGTCGAGCCGTATTCGCCGAACGCTCCGCGATGGTCGCTTTCGACGCCGCCGTCCAGCCAGGTCCGGGCGTCGTCTTCGTCGTAGAAGTCGGACTCGCCGTCGGCGAAGTCGTCGAAGTCGACCATGGCCGCGTCGTCCTCCAACCCGACAGGGAAGGCCTGATCGGCTCCCTCGCCGTTGGCCGAGGTGTCGCCGCCGTTGGATGATGGGTTACCCAAGAAGAATGCTCCCGACGTAGGTGGCCGGACCGATCAGAACGACCTCGGTTCCGGTGAGTTCCACCGTAGCCGAGCCTCCCGGCATGGTCACGGTGATTTCAGTGCCGACGAGTCCCCTGCGGTGAGCGGCCCACGCGGCGGCACAGGCCCCCGATCCGCAGGCCCTGGTCACTCCGACACCTCGCTCCCACACTTTGAGATCGATCCGGTCGTGATCCGCGATGCGGATGAGGTGGACGTTGATCCCTTCGGCATAGTCGGCCTCGATGACCGGACCGACCGTGGCCATGTCGACCTCGTCGAACACTGCGTCGTCGTCCAGCACCGCCACGAGGTGCGGATTGCCGATGTCGACACCCTGTTGGACGGTCACGGCGAGACCGGCGTGGGCCCACGCAGTGCTCGGTGGCGGACCCTCCGTGGCCGGGCCCATTCCGACCCGGACCAGCCAGGTGTCCCCCGGCTGCGGGTGCAGCGTCAGTTGCCGGTCGCCGGCATCGGTGGCAACGGTGATGGTTCGTTCGCCGTCGACGGCGGTGAGGAGACCGATCGCATGACCCACGCACCGAATCCCGTTGCCGCTGATCTCGGCTCGACCACCGTCGGCGTTCCACAGCTTCATCGTCCAGCGACCGTCGTCGCCCTCGACATTCCGCCGTGCCTGGATCAGGCCGTCGGCACCGATGCCGGTCCGACGGTCGCACCACCCCTTTGCGTCGGCCGACGTCAGCTCACGGGCCGGTTCGAGCGCGACAAGAAAGTCGTTGCCGAGGCCGTGGTGCTTCGTCAACGTCACCGCACCGGCCGGTCGCCCGGCATCGCGGGACGACGTCAGGTCATCCCGTCCATGAGTCGTGAACACACCTCCATGGTAGGGCCCACTACGGCCGACGACCCACGGGTCCGCCGATCGACGCCCCGGATCCGCTCCCGGCGAACGAGGGAGCATTGCGGGCTCGCCCGCCACCGATCGAGGGTCGGGTGTCGCCGGGGGCCGGCTTGCGGGTCGTCGGCGGTTCCACCCCGACCGGTGGACCGATCGGGGTGGTCGGTCGTCTCGGAGCCGCCGACGTGGTCGGCACGGTCGGAGTACCCGGCGTACCCGAAGCTGGACCGACGGTACCCGGCCGGCTGGTCGGTGCCTCATCGATCGGCGGCCGGATGACGACCGGCGGCACCGCTGTTGTCGAGGTGGCCGATTCGGGGCCCGGCTCCGAGGATTCATCGACCGAGGCGGCCTCCCGACCCGTGGCGAGCCCGGAACCGACCGTCGACGTGGCCGGTACCCCGTCAACCGACCCGGTGGACGCAGTCGAGGCCGCGGGCGACCGGAGGTCGAGGTCGCGATCGAGGTCCCGTCCGTAGGAGGGTCCAACGGTCCGTTCCGTCTCTCCGCGGTCCGCACCGGCGGGGGCGGCATCATCGGTCGATCCACCGGCGGTACGGGACCTGGACGCTCGATGGCCGTCGACGAGGGTTCCGGAACCGCCGGCCGAGCTCGACCCGATCGACGTCTCATCCGTCTCGCCGGCGCCGGCCGGCCCGGGCCCGGTCGCGAAGTCGGCCGCCGTCGCGCCGAACACGATCGCGGCGAGGCCCACCACCGTCATCGCACCCAGCCACACGCCGACCCCGATCCAGGACCGCTGGAGGAGGAATGGCATGGGCACGGCGCGCGAGCGAAACGGCGGCGACGGCTCGGCGCACAACCGGCTGTTCTCGACGGCGGGTTGGTGATCGAACAGTGATGGGAACGGTTCGAACGGTTCGACGGTCGGCACCGGACACTGAGCGTCCGTGTTCGGTTCCTCGGGTGTCGACGGATTCATGACACGATTGACGCCGCCGAACGTCGCTGAGTCGCGATCAACCACCTAGCTTCTCGATTGATATTCGCTGCCGGTCGTTGGAGCTGGAACCATCGCCGATCATCTCTGCAACCGCCTCGGTTCGATGGGTCCACCACCGGCCCACCGAATCGACCAGGTCGGTGGCATCGGCGTCGAACCAGGTGATGCGGGGATCCCGACGGAACCAGCGTTGTTGACGGCGGGCGAATTTTCGGGTGCGGCGCTTCGCCTCCTCCAGTGCCTCGTCGAGGCCGGTCACCCCGTCGAGATGGCCGATGAGCTCCTTGTAGCCGAGAGCCTGGGCCGCCGTTCTCGACATCCCCGAGCGACGAACGGTCTTCACCTCCTCCAGCATCCCAGCAGCCATCTGCCGGTCGTACCGGGCATCGATCCGCTGATCCATCACGTCTCGATCGACGTCGAGGCCGACGAGGCGGTACGAGGTCGGTGGATAGTGATCGACACCCGGGCCGTGACCGGAGAACGGTCGACCGGAGCCGATCGTCACCTCCAACGCCCGGAGTATGCGGCGGCGATTGGACGGCAGCATCTTGGTCGAGGCCGCCGGGTCGAGCTCGGCGAGCCGACGCCACAGCAACTCGGTGTCGGGCTCGAGCTCGAGTTCGGCCAGCACGGTCGGGTACCGCCCCGGCACGTGGAAGTCGTCGACCACGGCACGGATGTAGAGCCCGGTTCCACCGACGATGATCGGGGTCACCGCCCGTCGTGACATGTCGTCGAGTACCTGACGGGCGTGAGCCTGGTAGGCGGCAACCGTGGCCTCCTCGCTCGGATCGAACAGGTCGATGCCGTGATGGGGCACCAGTTCCCGGTCGGCCTCGGTCGGCTTGGCCGTACCGATGTTCATCCGACGATAGACGGCCATGGCATCGGCCGAGAGTATCTCGACGCCCGGCCACCGCCGGGCCAACGAGAGGGCCAGGTCACTCTTTCCCGATGCCGTCGGGCCGACGATGACCAGAGGTTCGGTTGGCTGGGATTCGTCGAGTGCCCCGTCAGGCGGAGCGGACACGCGGTTCTCCCGACTCTCCCATCATGCAGGCCACCATAGCAAGCAGCGTCGCCGCCACCGGCCCGGGCGCCACCACCTGGTGAAGGTGGTCGCCGGTCAGGGTCAGGGTGAACCAGCCGGCGGCCTTGGCCTGATCGCGGGCCTCGGCGTAGGCGGGCCCGAAGGCCAGGAACGCCTTGTGGACCGATGGTGGCAGGTCGGGCACGGGGCATCCCTGGTCGAACCAGCTTCTAGGTATCGGAGGTGCTTCGTTCAACACGAGGTGACGGGCCACGTCGTCGACGACGACGCCGGAGACCAGCGAGCCCCACCAGCGCGGCCAGGGGGGCAGATAGTCGTCAGGGCGAAGCAGGCCGTCGAGGAGCGCGCCGTAGCGGGGCTCGGACTCGGTGAAGGCCCGACCGTCGGGGAACCGGCCGTCGACCACGATCATGGCGTCGACGTCGTCGCCGCGGGCCAGGAGCCGATCGACCAGCAGCGGCAGGCGCGGCCCTGCGGCCGAGTGGCCGACAACGACCACCGGCAAGCCGGGCTCGGCGACCCCGAGACCGAGGATCTCCTCGACCCACGGTGCGACGTGGTCCGCATCCGCCCGTGTCGTCATGCGGGTGCTCGCGATGGCAACGTGCTGGCCCTTGTCGGCCAGCACGTCCCCGGTTGGTCGCCAACTCGACGGGCCCAGAAACGGGCTCGGCACCAATAGCCAGTTCCTGGGCACTGATCTCAAATCGACTGGCTCCCTCATTCGACGATCCGGCCGACGAAGACAGCCCGCCAACTCCGTCGTCGCGCGATGGCTGCACCATAGACCCTCTCAAAGAGTGTCCCGGTCAGGCAAATCGAGAGCCGTTTGCCTTCAGGCGTGACGCCAGTGTCCGAGCGTCTCCTTGACCACGTCGAGCTGGGCGAAGATGTCGTTGACCGGGAGGCCATGCGACGTCTGCGGAGCTTTGAAGTAGAAGCCGAGCCAGTCCTGAACGTCGCCGCCACCGGCCCGGGCGGCCAGGTCGGCGAACAGCGCCAGGTCGAGCACGAGCGGCGCGGCCAGAATGGAATCCCGACACGAGAAATCGATCTTGATCTCCATCGGATACCCCATCCAACCGAAGATGTCGATGGCGTCCCAACCCTCCTTGTTGTCACCCCTGGGTGGGTAGTAGTTGATCCGTACGACGTGGTCGACGTTGCCGTACAGCTCGGGATGATCCTCAGGCTGGAGGATGGTTTCCAGGACGCCGAGCTTCGACGACTCCTTCGTCTTGAAGTTCTCCGGATCGTCGAGAACCTCCCCGTCGCGGTTGCCGAGGATGTTGGTGGAGTACCAGCCCCGCAGTCCGAGCATGCGGGCCTTGAGCCCGGGGGCGACAATGGTCTTCATCAACGTTTGGCCCGTCTTGAAGTCCTTGCCCGCGATCGGGACGTTGCGCTCCCGTGCCAGCTCGCGCATACAGGGGAGATCGACGGTCAGGTTGGGGGCGCCGTTGACGAACGGAACGTCGGACTGGAGCGCGGCGTAGGCGTAGATCTGGCTCGGGGCGATGTTCCCGTCGTCGGTCTTCAGACCGGCTTCGAACGACGTGATGGACTCGTGAACCTCGCTTGGTTCCTGATAGGCCTCGGTCGAACCACACCACACCATGACCGACCGGTCGCAGCCGTTGGCGCTGTTGAACCTCTCGATGTCGTCGATGAGCGCGAGAGCCTGATCCCACTTCGAGACGATCGGCTTGACCCGGGATCCGTCGAGACGTTTGACCCACCGCTGGTCGAAGACGGCGTCCATGGCGACGACACCCTCGAGCTCGCGCGACACCTGGTTGAGGTCGGACTCGGTGAGCACTCCGGCGGTCCGCGCTGCTTCCAGGGCATTGGGGGAGATCGGGTCCCAACCGCCGAACACGAGATCGTCGAGCGACGCGAGCGGAACGGCGTGGCGGATCGGGGCACCGTCGTCGAACCGACCGGTCTGGCTGAGCGAGCCGACGGGCGGCTTGTACCCGGAGCGGGCGGCCATCACGCCGGCGATGAACGTCGAGGACACTGCACCCATGCCGGGCGTCAGCACACCGAGCGGTCCCGATGCGGGACGGACGGCGGGTGTGGTACGGGTCGAGTCGGAGGATTCCGAACTGTCGACGGCGGCCGGAGACGTGTTTTCAGAGGAGTTCGCCATGCCTCAACACTAAAGCTTGCCTAAATCCTATGGACTGATAAATTAGAGATTCTTAATCACTGGTAACGACCCGTGAACCATCCCGACCGACGAGAGGCCGATTCTGTCATGTCCCTTCAGCTGACGACCCAGCACCTCGAGTATCTCGTCGCCGCCGCCAACGCCCCGAGTTCCGCCGATGCGGCCCACAGCCTCGGTGTTACCCCGTCGGCCCTCAGCCAGGGCCTGTCCGAACTGGAGCGCCGCCTCGGCCTACCGTTGTTCGAACGGGAGGGTCGCAGTCGCGTCCTGACCGACTACGGCCGCGAGGTTCTCGACTACGCGCAGCGCATCGTTGGACTCACCTCCGATCTGGCCCAGTGGGCCGAATCGGCGCAGAAGGGCGAAACCGGCCGGGTCGCCATCGGATTGATCGACGTGGCGGCCGTCCACCACTTCGCCGCATCACTCAGCCACTTCCGACAGAGCCGACCCGACGCCGACCTCCATCTGACGGTCGACGCATCGGCCGTCCTGGTGGAACGGGTCCGTTCCGCAAGACTCGATGCCGCCGTCGTCGTCGAACCGGTCGAACCGGTCGACGGGATCGTCGCCGAGCCTCTCCTGACCGAGAAGATGGCGGTGTACCCCCCGCCGAACACCACCGTCGGCCACCCGTCGACCTGGGGACCGTGGGTCGCATTCCCAGCGAGCTCCTACACCCGACGGCTGGTCACCAGAAGCCTGCGGGCCGCCGGCGCGACCTACGAGGTCACCGCCGAGTCCCATCAACCGGACGTCCTTCGCCGGATGGTCGCCCTCGGGCTGGGCTGGGCCGTCCTCCCCATCGTCCAGGCCGAGACGGAACCGGCTCCGCTCAAACGGGCGCCGTCGGCCCCGGTGTGGAACCGCAGGTTGGTGATCGTCCGTCGAGAACGATCCGTCGTGGGCCCGGCAGCGCGAACCCTGCTCGACTTCATGATGTCCCAGGCTGCCGCTGGGTCGATTCCGGTCACGGGATGACCCGCCCCCCTCGCTCAGATCGAGGTTACGGCGAGCCGGGTCCGGTGCCGGGGTCGAGCGGTGACCTCGACGAGCTCACCGAGCAGATACTGGTGCGCCGCGTCGGTGACCCGTGTGGTGGCGTAGGTGCCGGGTTTGAGGGGCACCGACGGGAAGTGCACCAGTTTGTTGTGGACCGTCCGCCCGGTGAGGACCGCCGGATCCTTCTTCGACGGCCCTTCCACCACCACCTCCTCGACCCGGCCGATACGCGCCCGGTACCGGGCGAGAGCCGACCGCTCGATCACGGTTCGAAGACGGGCGTAGCGATCCTGCACCTCGGCCGGGTCACAGAACCGATCGGCCATCTCGGCCGCTTCGGTGCCAGGGCGGGGCGAGAACACGAAGGTGTATGCGCTGTCGAACTCTGCGGTGGCCGCCAGTTCCAGCGTGGCGGCGAAATCGTCCTCGGTCTCGCCGGGAAAGCCGACGATGATGTCGGTCGACACCGCAAGATCCTCGACGGTGGCCCGCGCCTCCGCCAGCTTGGCCAGATACCGCTCGGCGGTGTATCCGCGGTGCATGGCCGACAGGATCCGATCGGAGCCGGACTGGAGAGGAAAGTGCAGGTGAGGCACCACGGTGTCGACATCGGCCATCGCGGCGAAGACGTCCGGCGTCATGTCCTTCGGGTGCGGGCTGGTGAACCGAACCCGCCGGATACCGGGAATCGAGCCGACCCGACGCAACAATTCGCTGAACATCGGACGCACCCTCACGTCGTCGCCGGCCCGCCGGGCCGCCAGGGCCAGATCACGGCCGTAGGAGTTGACGTTCTGGCCGAGCAAGGTGATCTCGGTCACACCGTCGGCGGCGATCGACTCGGCCTCGGCCACGATGTCGTCGATCTCGCGGCTGATCTCGGATCCCCGTACGGCGGGGACGATGCAGAAGGCGCAGGAGTTGTCACAACCGATCTGGATGGTCAGCCAGGCCGCGTAGTCGGTTTCCCGTCGAGCGGGAAGCGCCGAGGGAAAGGCCGCATCCTCGCCCTGCATGGCCTCCTCCCAGATCTCGGTGACCGGACCTTCGGCCCCGGCCTGGGCGAGCAGGTCCAGGGCCCGGTGCACATTGTGGGTGCCGAAAACGACATCGACATGGCCGGCCCGCTGTTGGATCAGTTCCCGGTCCTTCTGGGCCAGACAACCACCGACCATGATCTGAAGATCGGGATTCGTATCCTTCAGCGCCTTGAGATTGCCAAGCGCTCCGTAGAGCTTGTTGTCGGCGTTCTCCCGGATGCAGCACGTGTTGAGCACGATGACGTCGGCCTCATCGGGCGACTCGGTGGCCTCGAAACCATCGGATTCGAGCAGACCCGCGATTCGCTCGGAATCGTGTTCGTTCATCTGGCAACCGTAGGTGCGCAACAGATACCGCTTCACCGACTCCAGGGTAGAGCTATCGATCGACGCGGAGGTGCCGACGATGCAGGAAGGATTCCACGGCCGCCCGACGGCAGGAGGGCCTGCGGTTCGGGTACCGTTTCGTGTTCGGCCTTTCGGACACCGCGTCGTGGTCAGGTTCGCCGGCATCGAGGTGCATCATCGATACGCTCCACTCTCCGGCACCTCGGGTGCCGCCAACGACCGGCGAGGTCCCGGCCGTGAACGGCAACCGGCGGCCACGGTCGTCCCGTCGAGCCCATCACTACGTTCTCATGGCGCTGGGGTGGCCGCTCCTGCTCGGGATCGTGGCGGTCCTCGTGCTTCGCTGGCGTGATGTCAACGACGTGTCCGTGGTGGCCCTGGTCGGGTTGACGCCATTCCTCCTGGCCCCACTCGTGGCGGCCGACATCGTCGCCTGGTTCAGCCGCAGCCGCACGCTCCGGATTGCCGCCGCCGCGGTCACCGCCGCCTGCCTGTTCACGATCGCGCCATTCGACGCCGTCATCGGGTGCCGGCCGTCGACCGGAGACGACGCCATCACCATCATGACCGCCAACGTGATGGTGGGGGGAGGCCGGGCCGATGCCATCGCCGCCACCATCGTCGATGCCGATCCCGATCTGCTACTCCTTCAGGAGACCAGCAACGACTTGATGGAGGCGCTGGCCGCGCTGACGCACCTGGATCCATGGTCCCATCGGACCAACAACCTCCCCGACTCCGTCGAGGGAGCCGTGGTCTGGAGCAGGTGGCCGCTGTCGGATGTCCGCCACGGCGCGCTGACCGCCGACTACTCCGTCGAGGCGGCGGTCGACAGTCCGTTGGGACGATTCACGGTGGCGAGCGTGCACGTCGTCTCACCGACCTCGCACTGGAGGATCGCCCGCTGGCATGAACAGTACGACGGGCTACGTGGCCTCCGCAACGATGAGCCGATCGTGATGGGCGGCGATTTCAATGCGACCGAGGATCACCGGCCCTTCCGTCTGCTGCTCGATCAGGGGTGGACCGATGTCCACGACGACAAGGGCTGCGGCCCCGACTTCACCTGGTCGTCACGACGCCTTCCCGCTCCGGTGATGCGCCTCGATCATGTCCTCGTCACCGATCACTTCGAGGTCCTCAGCACCGAGATCGGCGACCCCGTCGGCAGCGACCATCGTCCGGTGATCAGCCGGATCCGATTCGCCGACCGCTGACGGTCGGCGCTGCACCGTCCGGGACCCGTCGACCGATCACCGCTCGACCAGCGCCGCCGCGTCGGTGTCGGCAACGATGACCGAGTGGGCGGAGCGGACCAGGCCGGCCGGGATCGACATGTCACCTTCCATGAGCCGCCGTACCACGTCGGCTTTGTCGGCCCCGCTGACGAGCCACAGCGCCATCCGGGCGCGATCGAGCACCGGTCGGGTGAGCGACACCCGCTGGGTCGTCGGGCGAATCGCACCCTTGTCGAGTGCGGCCACCGCCTGAGTGGTCGTCGGCGGTGATCCCGAGTACAGGCCGGTCAAACCCACGTACCGTCTCAGCTCGTCGACCAGCGGGTCTCCCGGGACGAGCGATGCGGTGTGCCCGTCGGAACCGAGCCCGAGGTGAACGACGTCGAGGACCGGCGGATCGTCGGCCAGATCGGTCAGGCGGGCCGCAAACCGATCGAGAATGGGATCGGCCGCTTCCCTGGTGATCGGCCGGGGCTGATCCTGATCGGTGGGCGGTCGGCCCCGCAGCGCCAGCAGATCGTCGACCGGGAGCGGAAGCCAGCTGCATCCGAGGTGACCGAGCAGACCCCGCTGAACCATGAGATTGCGCGACGAGCTGTCGAGCGGCACGATCCGTTCATCGACCTGCAGGATCGTGACCTTCGGCCAGTCGAGATCGAGACGGGCCAGCTCCGCGAAAACCGGGGTCGGAGTCGAACCGCCGCTGATGGCCATCAGGCACCGACCCCGCCGTTCGATGGCGCCGCTCACCGCCGCGCCGAGCACCTGCGCGGCCCGTGAAGGCCAGCGGCCCGAGGTCGTTACATCGAGCAGGTGCCGTCCTTCACTCACGGATCGTCCCGCCCGATCGCCCGATACCAGGCCGCTCCCCCGATCAGTGCGGCGTCATCACCGAGCTCGACGGTGGCCAGCTCGATGTCGGCGGAGAAGGACGGACCGAACCGCTCGAGTTGGCGGCGGATGACGGGGAGGACCAGATCGGCATTGCGGCCGACCCCGCCGCCGACGACAACGATTTGTGGGGCGACCAGCCAGGCCATGTTGGCGATGCCGATCCCGACGGCCTCGACGGCATGGTTCCAGATGCCGGCCGCCGGCTCCGACCCGGCGGCCACCAGCCCGGCCAGATCGGCGCCTCGCTCAGCCAATCCGGCTCGCGCTGCCGCCCGATCGATCGCCGTTCCGGAGCCCAGGTCCTCGACCGTCGACGGTTCGCCCCGCTGGGCGGCCTTCCAATCGATGACGGTGTGACCGAGCTCGCCGCCCGACAGGCTGCCCTGAACCAGACGGCCGTCGACCACCAGACCGGCTCCGACACCGGTCGAGATCGTCACATAGACGACGTCGCGGTAGTCGCGGCCGGCGCCGAACTCCGATTCACCGACGGCGGCGAGATCGGCGTCGTTGGCCAGGCTCACCTCCATGCCGATCTGATCGGCAATCCAGTCCTCGTTGATCTTGTCGATCCAGCCCGCCGGCAGGTTCACGCCGGTGACCAGCCGTTCATGAACCTGGTCGATCACCCCGGGAAGCCCGACCACTGCCCGATCGGCCATGCTTGGCGACGGCAGGTCACCGATGACGGCCTCGATGATGTGGATGAGAAACTGGGGATCGGGTTCGTGGCGCGGCGTCGGCGTGCGAATGTGGAAGAGCAGGCGACCGTCGGGGTCGACGGCGGCCGCCCGGACGTTCGTCCCCCCGAGATCAACGGTGACCGTACAGCCGGCGCCATCACGATCGTCAGCCGCCACGGGACACCTCGCCGCCGCCGGACGGATCGGGAAACTCGGCCCCGTACGGGTACGTCGTGACCGGAGGCGGCGCATCCAGGACCGGCTGCACGATCTGCCAGGCGACGTCGACCTGGTCACCCCGGGCGAACAGGCGGCGATCGCCCTGAAGGGCGTCACCCAGGAGTCGATGGTAGGGGCTCGGCCCGAATTCGATGCCATCGTGATCGAGGCTCAAGCTGGTGGTTTCACTGACCAGCGAATCACCGGGAGCCTTGGCCTGGATGTCGAGACAGATCACGTCGTTGGGTTTCATCTCGAACCGGAGGGCGTTGGGCCGGGGCGAACACTCGATGTCGCTGAACAACGGCCGCGGTGGCGCCTGGAACGTCACGATTGCCTCGGTGCGGGTCCGCCGCAGCGCCTTGCCGGCCCGGATACACCAGGGCACACCGGCCCACCGCCACGAGTCGATCTCGAAGTCGATCGCCACGTAGGTTTCGGTGTCGGAGTCGGGCTTGACCCCCTCCTCGTCGAGGTAGCCCTCGTACTGGCCCCGCCAGACCCGACCCGGTTCGAGCGGTCGAATGGCCCGCAGCACCTTGACCACCTCGTCGGAGAGCGAGTCGGCGTCGTCGGAAACCGGCGGCTCCATGGCCAGCAGTGCAACGATCTGCAGCAGGTGATTCTGGGCGACGTCCCGGAGGGCCCCGACCTCGTCGTAGAACTTGCCTCGGCCCTCGACACCGAAATCCTCGGCCATGTCGATGGTGATCCCGCTGACGTGGTGCCGGTTCCACAGTGGCTCGAAGATGGCGTTGGCGAAGCGGAAGACCAGAATGTTGAGCACCGGTTCCTTGCCGAGGAAGTGATCGATGCGGTAGATACGTTCCTCGGGAAAGTGGGCCTTGACCGCCAGATCGAGTTCTCGGGACGAGGCGAGATCACGACCGAACGGCTTCTCCAGCACCACCCGTCCCCGGTTCAGCTCGGTGGCGCCGAGCCCCTCGATGACCGTGGGGAACAGAAACGGCGGGATGGCCAGATAGCAGACCGGACAGTCGGTGCCGTCGATCCGGGCCGCAACCCGTTCGAAGGTGTCGGCCTCCCGATAGTCGCCGGACACGTAGTCGAGGCGGGAGGCCAATCGTTTCCAGACGGCGTCGTCGATCTGTGTTCCGGCCTCCTCCAGTGCCTCCCTGGCGTTGAACTGCAGCTCCTCGACGGTCCAGTTCGACGATGCGACACCGACCACCGGACACTCGAGCTGGCCGTCGGCCTCGAGCCGGTAGAGGGCGCTGAACAGCTTCTTGCGGGCCAGGTCGCCGGTGATACCGAACAGAACCAGCGCATCGGCCGGCTCCTGGCCGTTCCCGTGAGGCGTTGCGATCGCGGCCGGGATCTCGATCGGTTCGGGCGGTCGACCGTGGGGCCTGGGGTGCGTGCGATCGCCGGTCATGAGCCACCCCCATCCGAGGCGCCGGTGTTGGTCACGCGTTCGTGGTGACCGCCGAACCCGGCACGCATCGCGGACAGGACCTGGTTCGCGAACCGATCGTTGTCCCGCGACGAGAACCGGCTGAACAGGGCGTCCAGGATGGTCGGGGCGGGGGTACCGGTCTCGATGGCGGCCAGCGCGGTCCAGCGGCCCTCCCCCGAGTCCGAGACCCGGCCCTCGTACTGCGACAGGTCACCGTCGCGCACCAGGGCTTCAGCGGTCAGGTCGAGCAGCCATGAACCGATGACGCTGCCCCGCCGCCACACCTCGGCGACATCGGCGACATCGATGTCGTACTGGTAGAGCCGGGGGTTGGCCAGGGGCGTGGTCTCGGCGTCGACGTCCCGGTCGTGGCGGCCGATACCGGCGCGCGACATCAGGTTGAAGCCTTCCGCGTAGGCGGCCATGATGGCGTACTCCACGCCGTTGTGCACCATCTTGACGAAGTGCCCGGCCCCCGCCGGACCGCAGTGCAGGAAACCGTGTTCCGGCGGTGCCGGACTCCCGTCGCGGCCTTCGGTTCGAGGCTCGGCATCGACACCCGGCGCCAAGGTCTCGAACACCGGCCGCAGCCGCTCGACGATCGTCGATTCACCGCCGATCATCTGGCAATAGCCTCGTTCAAGGCCGTGCACGCCGCCGGAGGTGCCGACGTCGAGGTAGTGGATTCCCTGTTCGGCCAGGCGGTCGAACCGTTCGATGTCGAGTGGATAGTGCGTGTTGCCGCCGTCGATGACGACATCGTCGGGATCGAGCAAGGGAGCCAGGTCATCGATGACACCGTCGACGAAGCCGGCCGGGATCATGATCCAGATGGCGCGGGGGCGTTCCAGCTTTGCCACCATGTCGGCCAGATCGGTGGCACCGGTGGCCACCCCCTCGGCCACGAGTTCGTCGACCGACTCCTGGCTGTTGGCGTAGCCGACACAGGCAATTCCCGCCTGATGCAGGCGTCGAACCATGTTGCCGCCCATTCGTCCCAGTCCGATCATTCCCAGTTGCTGCATGGCTTCGACAATAGCGAGCCGGGCCCGACCGCCATGCACCAGGTAGCACAACCGGCGAGGGTGAGACCGCCCGCCGGGGCATCTACACTGCTCGGCGATGAGCAGCCGAGAACTGGTCGTGCTGGGTACGGCCAGCCAGGCCCCCACCCGCTACCGGGCCCACAACAGCTTTGTCCTTCGCTGGGACGATCAGCTGATCCTTTTCGATCCCGGCGAGGGCACCCAGCGCCAGTTCATCTTCGCCGGTCTCTCCGTGGCCCGCCTCACCGCCATCTGCATCACCCACTTTCACGGCGATCACTCCCTGGGTCTGTCCGGGGTCATCCAACGGCGAGCCCTCGATTCGCGGTCCGGGACGCGGACGCTACCGCCGCTTCCGGTCTATTTTCCGGCCGACGGTGTCGAGTACTTCGAACGACTTCGCACGTCGTCGATCTTCCACGACACGAGCAAGGTCGTCCCGAAGCCGATCGCCGTGGCCGGACCGGTCGGCTCCATCGGCCCCCTCACGTTGTCGGCGGCTCCCCTCGACCATCGGGTCACGACCTTGGGCTATCGGTTGCGCGAGGCCGACGGCCTGCGGGTCGACCAGGCGGCGCTCGATCGACATGGCATCACCGGCCCCGATGTTGGCCGCCTGCTCGACACGGGATCGATCGAGACCGACCGCGGCGTCGTCTCCGTGGCCGAGGTCACCCTTCCTCGGCCGGGTCAGTCGTTCGCGTTCATCATGGACACGGCTCCGTGTGCGTCCGCCGTCGAACTGGCCCGCGGGGTCGATTTGATGGTGGCCGAGTCGACCTACCTCGAATCCGAGGCCGACCTGGCCGCCGACTACCGTCACCTCACGGCCGGACAGGCGGCAACGATGGCGGTCGAGGCCGGCGCCCGCCGGTTGGTGCTCGGCCATTTCTCGTCTCGCTACACCGACAACGCCGGGTTCGCCGCCGAGGCCGGCGCCATTCATCCTGATGTGGTGGTGGCCGAGGACCTGACCGTCGTCAGGGTGCCAGGCCGACTCGCGGATGAAGACGCATCCGGGTGAATGCCGCCACCAGCAGCAGACCGGAGCCGGCGATGCCGACCATCGACAGGATGTGAAAGCCGGCCATCGTGAAGATGAGGCCCGAGGCCAGCGCTCCGGCTCCGCTGGCAAAGCTCTTGATCAAATCGGCGGCTCCCTGAGCAGCCACCTGATCGCGGCCGTCGACGGCCTCGGTCAACAGGGCGCTCGACCCGACGGTCCCGAAGCTCCAACCCAGGCCGAGCAGGTACAGGCCTGGGAACATCAGGATCGACGGCGCCTCGTGGGCGAACGCGGTCATGACGGTTGCGATGATGAGCACGATGGCCGACAACACGACCGCTTCGATTCGCCCGTAGCGGTCGGCGAACCAACCCGCCAGGGGGGCGAAGGCGAACATTCCGGCGGTGTGGGCCGACAGCACCCAGCCGACGAGGCCAACCGACTTGCCGTGGGCCTCCATGTGCAGCGGTGTCATCGCCATGACCATGACCATGACCGCCTGCGAGACCACCAGACCGATCAGCGCCAGCATGGCCAGCGGATGAGCGCGAATGGCGAGCATCCCGGCACTGAATCCGCCGTCACGCCGGGGTCCTTCGACGTCGAGCTTGCCGCTGGCCAGAAGCGGGTCGGGTCGCAGACCGGCGAACAGGAGCAGGCCGGCCAGCAGAAAGAAGCCCACCGAGACCAGATGCGAACCGATGTAGGGTCCGTAGCCGAACCATTCTCCAAGTCGAGCGGCCGGGCCGGAGAGGGCGGGCCCGCCGACCGCACCGATGGTCGAGGCGAACACCACGTACCCGATCGCCTTGCCGCGGTCTCTGTCGTTGGCCAGGTCGGCGGCGGCGTATCGGGCGAGGCCCGTGCTGCCCTGACCGACGCCGAACAGAACCAGGCCGACGAGATAGGCGATGATCAAGGCGGCCTGTCCACCGAACGCGGCGATGAGACCACCGGCGGCCGCAACCAGGTAGCCGACCACGAGGCCGGGTCGCCGGCCCTTCCGGTTCATGTAGCTGCTCAGGGCGGAGGAACTCAGGGCCGTGCCGACGGTGATGGCGGCGCTGGCGACACCGGCCCAGGTCGACGATCCCAGGATCTCCTTGGTCAGGAGGCTGACCACCACGAAGGCGATCGTCATGGCGGCCCGGCCGGCCACTGCGCTGGCGGAGAGAACCAGGAGTGTTCGCCGTTGGAGCCGACCTCGATCCCCGTCGGAGAGCGGCATCGGCGGAGCCGGCGAGGACGGGACGGGGCCGGACGTGTCAGACGATGTGGTCAAGAACAGAAAAGGGTAATTGCTGGGTTCGCGCCACGTCGATTCCGGCTGTGGTCACGACGCTGCGGCTCGGGATCCGTGCACGACGATCTCGGCTGGACTAAAAAGAACCGAGAGCCCGGGGCGGAACCAGTAGGACCCCGGGCTCTCGGCGTTGGTGACCAACGTTGGTGGTCGATCTTGTCGTTCGGCCGATCCTGTTAGTCGAGTTTGATGTCGGGGTCGGACTTCGAGCCGTTCTTCGACTTCGATCCGGCCGTCACCTCATCGTCGGCGTCTTCATCGGAATCGGCGTTGAGCAGGCTCTCGTCTTCGATGAGGCCGACCTTGCGCAGCACCCGGTCCTGGATCTCCATGACCAGCTCCGGATTCTCGACCAGGAAGGTCTTGACGTTCTCCCGGCCCTGACCAAGTTGCTCGCCCTCGTAGGTGTACCAGGCCCCGGATTTCTTCACCAGATCGTTGTCGACCGCAATGTCGAGCAGTGAGCCTTCACGACTGATGCCCTTGCCGTACATGATGTCGAATTCGGCCTGGCGGAACGGCGGAGCCACCTTGTTCTTCACCACCTTGACCCTGGTGCGGTTACCGACCACCTCGGCCCCGTCCTTCAACGATTCGATGCGGCGGATGTCGAGTCGGACCGAGCTGTAGAACTTGAGCGCCCGACCGCCGGGGGTGGTCTCCGGCGAACCGAACATCACGCCGATCTTCTCCCGCAGCTGGTTGATGAAGATGCAGATCGTGCCGGTCTTGCTGAGATTACCGGTGATCTTGCGCAGTGCCTGGGACATCAACCGGGCCTGAAGGCCGACGTGGGTGTCGCCCATCTCGCCCTCGATTTCGGCCCGTGGGGTGAGGGCGGCCACCGAGTCGACCACGATGACGTCGATCGAGCCGGAGCGAACCAGGATGTCGGCGATCTCCAGCGCCTGCTCACCGGTGTCGGGCTGCGAGATGAGCAACTCATCGACGTCGACCCCGATGTTGGACGCATAGAGCGGATCCATGGCGTGCTCGGCATCGATATAGGCGCACACACCACCGTTGCGCTGGGCCTCGGCGACCACGTGCATCGCCAACGTGGATTTACCGGAGGACTCCGGGCCGTAGATCTCCACGACACGGCCCCGAGGCAGGCCCCCCACGCCCAACGCCAGATCCAGTGCCAACGCCCCGGTGGGAATGGTTGCGATCGCCATACCGGTGCGCTCGCCCATCTTCATCACGGCGCCCTTGCCGAACTGCTTCTCGATGTTGCCGAGAGCCATTTCGAGCGCTTTGTTCTTCTCCACGGAATTGCTCCTGTCTTTCAGGATTGATTGGCGGGGGATGACCGGCTGGAACACCTCCGACCGGGACTGCAGCCCACCCTAATCGGGGAGTGTGACAGCCACGGGACGGGCAGTTGGGGGCGCCGGACGAGCATCTGGGGATTGCACCCTGGCAGCGTTCGAGCGGTGACAACTGGTATTCTGGAGATCAGTGAAAACTACAGGCCTGTAGTTCTTTGGCCTCGGGGCATCACTGTAGCTCCGAACACTTGTTCGTTCAACTCTTCCGGTGGGAAAATTTGAGAATCTTCCTCGGACCGCTCACCTTGCTCGCAGCGCTGACCTTGCTGCTGGTCGCGTGCGGTGACGACAGCCCCGAGATCACCGTCGAGCAGCGTCTCGAGAGCATCGCCGGCGAGGATCTGACACCGGCCGAGGTCGAACGTCGATTGGAGGTGGCGTCGACGCTGTGCGCAACCGACGCCGGAGTCCTCGAACTCATCTGGTCGTCGATGTCGGCTCGACAGCTTCGCTTCCAGGACTTCGTGTTCGGCACCCATTGCCCACAACGCAGTGTCGAGTACGCCGTGGTCACCGGACGGTCGCTCACCCCCGAGGCCCACACCGCCCTGGCCAACGGGGCCAGGAAGGCAACTGAGTCCAACCCGGTCCCCGATGAGACGACGCCGTCGACGCTGATCCTGCCCACCACCACGACCACCGCGACCACCGAGCCCTGACCGTGGACGGGCCACGGGCATCGGCGGTCGCCGTCGGCCGACGCCACCGGTTTGCGGTGGCTCGTCGGCCGATTTCGAGTAGAACTATGGCATGAGCGAAACCAAGGACCCCTTGAACGCCCCCTTTGGATCACTGTTCGGCGATCGGATGACGGTGGCCGTATGGAACGACGGGGTGTACAGCTATTCGGGGCAGGCCGGGCCGCTCGAGAACTTCTCGCTCCATCCGGCAACCCACGCCCTCCACTACGGGAGTACCTGCTTCGAGGGGTTGAAGGCCCATCGCCAGATCGACGGTTCGCTCGCCATCTTCCGTCTCGACGATCATGTGACCCGAATGCGCCAGAGCATCACGAAGCTCCGCATGCAACCGCCGGACACCGATTTCCTGCGAACGCTCATCATCGACGCGGTGGAGGCCAACGCGTCGTTCACGCCCGAACCGCCGGGCTCGCTGTACATCCGCCCGACGTTCATCGGCACACTCGAGAACATCGGCGCGGCGGCCGCCCCCAGCAACGCCGGCATTCTCTACGTGATCTGCTCACCCGTCGGTGATTACTTCGCCGGTGGCATCCGCCCGCTGTCCATCTACGTCGAGACCGAGATCCCCCGCACCACGCCGCAGTTCGGCATGATCAAGTCGGGCGCCAACTACGCCATGGCGCTGGGCCCGACCCTTGACGCCAAGCGGGATCACCAGGTCGATCAGGTGCTGTTCGCCTCCGGCGGCGACATCACCGAGACGGGCGCTTCGAACTTCTTCCTGGTCGACGACCAGCGCCTCATCACCCGCCATCTCGACGAGTCGTTCCTGCACGGCGTGACCCGGGCCTCGACCCTGACCCTCGCCGCCGACATGGGCTACGAGGTCGAGGAGCGAAAGGTACCGCTCGAGGAGCTCGTCGACTGGGCGGAACACGGTGAGGCCTTCCTCTCGGGCACCGCGGCGATCATCGCCCCGGTTGGCAGGATCGTGATCGGCGAGAAGCACATCGACCTGGGCGACGGTCAACCGGGCGAGAACACGCTGAAGCTGCGCCAGGCCCTGGTCGACATCCAGATCGGCGCCACCGAGGACCGCTACGGCTGGCGCACCACCGTCGAGGGCTGAACGTCGGGTCGGCCGCCGGACGCCGCCCGCGGGACCCCGGAGCTCGTGCCGCTGCGGGGTCCGACGAGGGGACACGGCGATGCGGAAGCCGGGGGCGTGGCGTTGGACGCCTAGAAGCTGATGGCCGCCGACGAGCCGTCGGCCGTCAGGCGGAGGCGCAGCATGTTGAGCAATCCGATGGTGGAGAACTGACGGATTCGTTCCCGATCGCCCGGAAGCTGCAGGGTCGTGGACGCGTCGGCCCCGATCCCGGCCTCGTCCAGGCCGCTGATGGCGATGCACACCGTGCCCACCGGTCGGCCCTCGGCGTCCGACGGTCCGGCAACCCCGGTGGTGGCCAGTCCGATGTCGGCGCCGAACCGGCGGCGAACCCCGGTGGCCATCGCCCGGGCCGCAGCCTCGGTGACCACCGGCCCCTGGGGCACGTCGAGCAGATCGAACTTGATGTCGGAATGGTAGGCGACGACGCCACCCCGAAAGACCTTGCTGGCGCCGTCGACGGCGCAGATCCGCCCGGCCAGATAGCCGCCGGTGATCGACTCGGCCACGGCGAGGGTCAGACCCCGCCGGCCAAGCTCGCGCAGGACCACCGTTTCCATGTTGTCGTCGTCGGTGGCGAAGACGATGTCGCCCATCAGTGACCGGAGCAGCTTCTCCTCGTCGGCCAGAATGGCGTCGGCCTGCTCGGCATCGGGAGCCTTGGCCGTGATACGGACCTTGAGGCCCTCCACCCCGCTGGCCAGGAAGGCCAGCGTGGGGTTGCCCAGCCGGTCGAGCTCGTCGATCCGGGGTCCGAGGGTTTCGGCCAGACCCGATTCCGAGGTGCCCCAGGTGCGCAGCACCCGCGATCGGATGACGGCCGGCTCGCCCGACCGGGCGATCAGATCGGGGAGGACCGTACCCTCGACCATCTCCTTCATCTCATACGGCACGCCCGGTACGGCGTAGATCACCTTGGCCTCGCCGTCGGGAGAACGATCGGCGGCCACCGGGCAGACGAGTCCCGGGGCGGTACCGGGCATCTGCTCCATGATGCGGGCCCCGGCCGGCACCAGGGCCTGGCGCAGGTTGTTCTCCGGCATGGTCCGGCCCCGACTGGTGAACAGATGACGGATACGATCGGCGATCGCGTCGTCGAGCTCCAGCTCGACGCCCATGACCTCGGCGAGCACGTCGCGGGTCAGGTCGTCCTGGGTCGGCCCGAGTCCGCCGCAGCAGATGACGGCGTCGCTGCGGCCGAGGGCCAGCTCCATCGCCACCCTGATACGGGCCGGATTGTCGCCGACCTTCGTCTGGTAGAACGAGTCGAGGCCCACCGAGGCCAGCTGCTCTCCGATCCACGACGAGTTGGTGTCGACGATCTGTCCCAACAGCAGTTCGGTCCCCACTGCCAACACTTCGACTCTCATCAGCTACCCCTACGGCTCGACGGCTGTTACTCGACGGCTCTCACTCGACGGCTCTACTCGACCGCTCTCACTCGACGGCTGTTACTCGACGGCTATGGCCCGCAGCGCCGGAACCAGCACCTGGTCGACCAGCGCCGGCTGCTCGGACGGCGACGATACCAGGATCACGAACGCCATCGTTCCCGTGGCGGGATCGACTTCGGTTTCGAACCATTCAACCGCGACCCCGGTTCCCGTGCCGACTCGGCGGTCCCATCGAGCGGTCAGCTCTCCGGCTCGCAACCCTCCGACGGTGTCGTCGGTGTACGGAACGGCCGGGGTGAGCGTGACTCCATGCTGCTGCTCGATGAAGTCGCCCAGACTGGAACGAAGCGCGGAATTCCCGACCAGCTGGAAGAGTTGGGTCGGATCGAGTAACGACCGCTGGCGGTACTGATCACCGGCCAGCGCCCCGACAACCCAGGATTCGGGGCGTACGGTGGTGACCGTGATCCCCCACGGCTCCACCGTGTAGGTCACCTCCTCCAGTTCGGGAAGCTCGAAGCCGGTTTCGACGAACCGCAACTCCTCCTCGGCGAAACACCCGGCGTCGGGCGCAACCGACGGATTGTCGAGGAAGGCGACCACCACCGCCATGCCACAGTCGGTTCCGAACACACCGTGCGAGGCGTTGGGGGCGACAACGAGCTGGGACCGCGAGAGACCCCGAGCGGCCCGCTCGGCCCACGAGACCGGGGTGACCGGGTCGAACTCACCGGCCAGGAGGAGTGTCGGGATGTCGCTCGTGACCGGCTCGTCGGCTTCGGCCTCCGCCCGGCCGTTGTCGAACGCCTCACACGATTCGAACGCGTTGGAGCCGGTGTTGGCGGCCAGGTCGAACGAATCGCGGAGGCCGAACGGATCGGGCGGATCAACCACCGACGCCGGGTCCGACAGGGCGACCTCCTCCCGGCAGGTGATGGCGAAGAACATGCCGTCGGAAAAGTAGCGCTCCAGCGTTCGCTGCTGGCTGAGGAACTGCTCGGCCACCGCCGTCCGACCGGCTTCGAGATCGGTCGCCAACTCGGGCAGATCGGTGAACCAGCTCGGCGAGTACAGGGCTTGGGTGACGATGCCGATCAGAGCGTCGCCGGTCAGATAGAGCTCGTCGCGCTCACCGGAGACGAAATCGGTCACCTCGACCCGCACGGGGTCGGCCTGCAGGTCGTTGACCAGCTCGGCGAACCGCCCCATGAGATCGCCCTGACCGTCGCACGCCGGTTCTGCCCGGCAGGCCTGCGCCACCCGTTCATAGGAGTCGATGAAGGTGTGGGGATTCTCGGCAACCGAGTCGACCTCGGGCGGATACACCGAATCGAGCACGGTGGCCCGGACCCCGTCCGGATGCCATCGCATCGTTTCCAGGGCGAGTTTGGTCCCGTAGGAGACACCGAACAGGTTCCACTCCCTGAAGCCCAGGGCACGGCGGATCGCGTCGGTGTCGTGGGCGTTGTAGAACGAGTTGAAGTCGGTCAGATCGATCCCCGACGACGCCAGTCGGTCGTGGCACGCCCCGAGCGCCTCGTAGTACCGGCGATCGAACTCGACATCGTCGACAACCGGAGTGTCCTCCAGTTCACGGGTCGCCTCGGTCACCTCCGGACAGTCGAGCCGGGGAGTCGACAATCCCGCCCCGCGCTGGTCGAAAACGACGACGTCGCGGCGCGCCAGCAACGGCCTCAGCAGAACGTCGGCGGAGAACGTCATCGTCTCCAGTGCATGGCCGCCGGGTCCGCCCTCGAGATAGACGACGGGATCGGGGGCCGGATCCGCCGCAGTCGATCCGAAGACGGCGACCGACAGCGTGATCCTCCCTTCGCCCGTCGACCAGTCGGAGGGGACCTCGACGGTTCCGCACCGTGGCTCGAGTTCGACCGGGAGGCTCGACGGACAGGGACCGTCTTCGAAGGTCGGCACGAAGTCGACGGGATCGGACGCCGAGCCCGTCGAACCGGACGGGCTGCCGCCTCCACGGCCGGAGCTCGCCGTGTTGCCTCCGTCAGCCGTCGATCGGGCGGTCGAACCCCGTGCCGCCCGGCCCTCGGCGCCATCACCCACGCACCCGGACAAGAGAGCAAGGACCACCAGCATCGCCGCCGACGCCGTCCGACTGCTCAGCGCTGCCCCGTCACCCGGAGCGCGCTGCGCCCGTCCCACGCATACTGGAAGCCGCTGTAGAGGGTGAACGCAACGGCGAACCAGAGCAGGACGTCGGCCACCCAACGTGCCCCGTCGAGAGCCGGGCACAGTGCCGCGGCGATCGCCAGCCCCTGAACCAGGGTCTTGTACTTGGCCGAGGTCCTTGCCGGGATGGCCAGACCGCGGCGACCCCAGTAGCTGCGGTAGACCATGATGGCGACCTCCCGGACCGTGATGAGGGCGACCGGCAGCCAATGGAACCGATCGATGGCCACCAGCGCGAACGCGGCCATCAGCACGACGGCCTTGTCGGCCAGTGGGTCGAGAAAGGCGCCGACGCGGGTCGGGGTGGTGCGGCGGGCCAGGCGACCGTCGAGATAATCGGTGAAGCCGAGGAACCAACCGAACCAGAAGCTGACCCACCACGGGTTGCGGTGGAGAATCATCACGGCCAGCACCGGTGCCAGCACGATGCGGGCGATGGTGAGTGCGTTGGCCGCCAGGGCCCAGCGGGATCGACCGATGAAGTCCATCTGCTCATCCTGATGGCGGATCGGGATGTCAGCCACCGATCGGTACCTCGGCGTCGCGAGGTGATGCCACGTACGAGGTAAGGAGATCGGGCCCCTCGGCCCCGGAGACGGTCACGGTGACCAGCGACCCGATGTCGAGGGCCGGATCGACATTGATGATCCCATCGATTTCCGGGGCCTCCCTGACCGACCGGCCCTGCCCGATGGCGTCGACCAGCACCTCCAGCCGCTCACCGATCAGCTCCGCCCGCTTCTCCGCGGTGATACGGTCCTGCAGCTCCCGTAACTCGGCCAGCCGCTCGAACCGCAAGCCGGCCGGGACCTTGCCGTCCAGGGTGGCTCCGTGGGTTCCCTCCTCCTCGGAGTAGGCGAAGAAGCCGCACCAGTCGAGGCGGGCCTGCTCGACGAAACGGAGAAGCAGGTCGTGGTCGGCCTCGGTTTCGCCGGGGTAGCCGACGATGAAGTTCGAGCGAAAGGCGGCAGCGGGTTCCCGGGACCGGATCGTTTCGATCCGTTCGGCGAATCGGGCGCCGTCGCCCCAGCGACGCATCGCCCGCATGAGCGGCGGTGAGACGTGCTGGAGGGAGAGGTCGAAGTAGGGGACGCCGGTGGAGCAGATCGTGTCGATCAACTCGTCGGTGAGATCCGATGGGTAGAGGTACAGCAGGCGAACCCGGAGCACCCGTTCGGCGGCGGCCCGGACCAGCGGCACGATTCGACGTTCGCCCCGGCCCTGGTCGCGTCCGTAGGCGGCGAGGTCCTGGGCGACCAGCACGACCTCGGACACGCCGAGCTGTTCGATCTCGGCCAGGATCGACTGTTCCGAACGCGACCGCTGTTCACCCCGGAAGCTCGGGATGGCGCAGAAGCCGCAGTTGCGGTCGCAGCCCTCGGCGATCTTGACATAGGCCCAGGGAGCGGTTGCGGCGGGACGGGGCAGTTCCAGCAGATCGAACGACGACCGCGCAACCGACCTCGTGGCACCGAGGGCGACGGCAACGGGGGACGACACGCCGGACCCGTCCTCGTCGTCGACGCCCGCGCCGGACAGGAGGGAGGCCCCGAAGGGCGCCACGCGGTCCACCTCCGGCAGTGCCGCCGACAGCTCCTCTCCGTAGCGTTCGGCCATGCACCCGGTCACGACAAGCCGGGATCCGTCCTTGCGGGCGCCGTCGAACGCGAGCACCGTGTCGATCGACTCCTGGCGAGCCTCCGCGATGAAGGCGCAGGTGTTGACGACCACGACGTCGGCTTCGCCCGGCGATTCGGCCGGTTTCAGGCCGTCGCGGACCAGCGTCCCGGTCAACTTGTCGGAGTCGACCTGGTTCTTGGGACACCCGAGGGTTTCGATCCAATAGCTCTGCGCCATTGGCGACCAGACTACCGGGCGGTCACTCGGCTGCCCCGAACCGGTTGCCGGTGCAAGCACCGGGCACCCGACGTTCGGGGAACGGCGAGGTGCGCCGGACTACAGGTTGTAGGCCAGTGGCAGCCCGGGAACCTCCCAGGGGCACGACACGAGCCGGCCCGAACCGGAGAGCGTCACGAACGCGATGTCGAGGTTCGGACCCCCGAAGCAGATGTTGGTGGTGAGCGGATCGTCGAACGGGATGAAGCGATGGGCACCGTCGGGGGTGATGCTGGTGATGCCGCCCCGGCGGACGGTGGCCACGCAGACGTTGCCCAGCGAATCCACGGCAAGCGAGTCGAAGAGTGGGCCCCCTTCGGGATCGGCCAGCACCTCACCCCGGTGTTCGGGACCGAAGTATCCGGCGATCTCCCCCGGGCCGGACAGCGGCCACTGGTAGACGCGACCCTGGTAGGTCTCGGCCACGTACAGCATGTCCTGGTCGGGCGACAGACCCACACCGTTGGGCGCATCCAGCGGGTAGACCACCTCGCGGATCTCCGACCCGTCGGCTTTGGCGTAGTACAGGCCACCCCGATCCCGTTGGCGGGGTCGGATCTTTCCGTGATCGGTGAACCAGAAGCCGCCGGCGTCGTCGAACACGAGGTCGTTGGGGCCCCGTAGCATGATCCCGTTGACCTCGTCGTAGAGCACCTCGATCTCGCCGGTCTGCAGATCGACCCGCTGGATCTTGCCACCGGTGTAATCGTCGGGCTGGTTTCCGGGCACGGTCAGCCCGTTGACCTCGCTCCAGACGAAACCGCCGTTGTTGCAGACGTAGATCTTGCCGTCGGGGCCGACGGCGGCACCGTTCGGTCCGCCTCTGAGGTCGGCCACCACGTCGACGTCGCCGTCGGGTGAAACCCGTGTCAGCGTGCCGCGGGCGATCTCGACCAGCAGCACCGAGCCGTCGGAAATCCACACGGGACCCTCCGGAAAGTGGAGGTTGCTGACGAGCAGCGTTGTTTCAACCGGAAATCCGGATGTTCGAATGTGCAACGTTTGTCGCTCCCGTGGCTTGACGATTCCGCCTTCGTCAGTAATGGATTCCAAGTTTAGGTCCCGCACCGGTTCAGTCCAAGAAACCGGATCCGACGGTCGCCCCCGGCACGATTCAGCCCACCAGGCCGAGGATCTCGTCAACCACCCGGGCTGCGCCGCGATCGCTCACGAGGATGGTGTAGTGGTTCACGTCCTCGACGGGGACGGCGGCGAGGTGATCGAGCTCGGCCGACGCACCGGCGACGATGACCGGAGGGTAGAGGCCGGGGTGCTGATCGAGGATGCCCCGTGGTGCCCACAGAAGGACGGACGGCTGGGCGATCCGACGAAGCGCGGAGGACGACTCGGGATCGACGATTGCCGCTCCCCCGTCGACCAACACCGCCTCCTTGTTCACGCTGGAGCGGACCCGGCCGTCGTCGATCACGGCGTCGTGGCGAACGTAGGCCTCGGCCGCCCGCGGCCAGTCGTTCGGCGGACTGAACGCCGGATGGGCCTGAAAGAAGCCGACGTAGTCATCGATGTCGGTCCACCGCTGATCCAGCCGATCGAGGGCCGGCCCGATGACCGACCGGATCACGGCCTCGGTGTCGACGTCGGGAGGCAGATCGAGCGGGAAGGGAAGACCGCCGTCGACCAGCGTCAACCCGGCAACCCGGTCGGCGTGGCGCTCGGCCGCCAGGGCGACCACGAACCCGCCCATCGAGTGACCGGCCAGCACGGCCGCCTGGACATCGAGGTGGTCGAGGGTGGCCACCAGATCATCGGCATGCCGGGCGAGGCCGACGGGGCCCGGCAGCTCGGCGCTCCCGGCCCGACCCCGGTGGTCGACGGCCACCAGCGAAGCGGCGCCACCACTGCGGGCCACCAGCTGCTCCCCCACCGCCTGCCAGGACAGGTGATTGGCGGTGATGCCGTGGGAGGCGACGACGACCGTGTCGCCGTCACCCCAGCGTCCTGCGGCGAGCATCCCGCCGTCGACCGGAACCTCGAGCCGTCTGTAGTCATCGCTCATCGCCCGAAAGCGTAGTCGTTCGACGTGCCGTGGCGCTGACCGGCGGGACGACGTCGTGGCGCTCGGACTCAACCGCCACCGGACGCGATGGCCATGATGGCCGGCGCCCCGAACGACACCGCCCCTGAGGATTGGACGAAGCGATCCAACCGGGACGGGGCGGCCTCGAGCAGCGTGGCAAACTGCTCGTCGTCGATCATGTCGGCCAGCGTCCAGCCTCGAATGTCGGTCCGCAACCAGGCCTCGAGTGAGGGAAACCGGGCGACGCCGGGCTCGGTCCACACCTCGTGACGATCGAAGTGCGGTTCGACCATGGCGGCCAGTGCCGCCTCGGTCCCGATGGTGAACGGTGCTCGGAGGGCGTCGCCGGCCTCGCTGCCGATCTCTTCGTCGAGGAGTCGGATCATCGCCTCGTAGCCCGGGCTGGCCGACACGTCGGCCCAGGTCGAGATCACCACCGGCCCGCCGGGGCGAACCGCCCGGGCCATCTCCCCCAGCGCGGCGCCGGCGTCGACGAAGAACATGAGACCGAACTGACACACCACGGCGTCGAAGGAGTCGGACTCGACCGGCAGCGACTCCGCCGGAGCCGAGAGCCACTCGATGGCGCGATCCAGGCGTCGGGCCACGTCGAGCATGGCCGGGTTGACATCGACACCGACGACGGTTCCGTTGAGACCGACGACGGCGGTCGCCGCTCGGGCGGCAACGCCGGTGCCGCAGGCGACATCGAGCAGCCGATCACCGGGACCGACGCCGGACCGGGCCACGGCGATCGGTGCGAACTGACCGAAGAGCGCAGGCACGAAGAAGTGTTCGTAGACCTCGGCGGCCGAAGCCACGATCTGGCCTCGCTGCGCCGCCGTGTCGGATGTGGTGGTATCTGTTCCGTTCTGCGTTGATGTGTCCATAACCGGATGATGGCCGCATCACCTCACCCGGAATAGTTCGAAAACAGAACCCACGGCGGTGGAGACGTCGGTCGGCTGCTACTACTGGAACCATGAGCCGCTACCGCCAGTACTGTCCCATCGCCCGGGGGTCGGAGATCATGGCCGAACGGTGGACTCCACTGATCGTCCGAAACCTGTTGTGGGGTGCGACCACGTTCACCGACATCGCCAACGGTGTACCCACGATGTCACGGTCGATGCTGGTGAGGCGTCTCGGCCAGCTCGAAGCCAACGGCATCATCGAACGCCGGCGACGCAACGGCGGGCGGGGTTCGGACTACCTCCTCACCGAGGCCGGACGAGGCCTGGCGCCGGTCATCGATGCGCTCGGGGCCTGGGCGATGCGCTGGCTCGACGTGACCGACGAACACGACGATCCGGGCTTCGCGCTCTGGGCCTGGGCCCGGTTCCACATCGTCGAAGACCGGCTCCCGGATCGCCGAACGGTCGTCGCCTTCGACTTCGTCGAGGAGCGGTCCGGACATCGCTTCTTCTGGCTCCTGATCGACGGAGGCGAAGCCGAGGTCTGTCACAGCGATCCCGGCGGGGACGTCGACGTGACGGTCGTTGCCCGTTCCGAGCCGTTCGTGCGCTGGCACATCGGTGAGCGGTCGTGGACGGCGCTCCTGCGGTCGGGTGATCTCACGGTCTCCGGCGACCGGGGCTTGGCCCGCGCCCTACCCCGGTGGCACGCCGATGCCCCGACGTTCCCCGCCCCGGCCCGCTAGCGGCGGAGGGCGAGGCACGGTCGGCCGGCTCAGAGGCCGAGGGCCACCGTCACGGTGTCGGTTGCCCCTCGAGCCATCAACACCACCGACCCGAGCCAGATCGCCAGCAGGACCACGGCCTCGATGCGGTGAACCCGCTTGCGGGTGACCATGAACGCCCAGGCGATGAAGGCCACCAACGCCATGCCGGTCACGCCGACGGTGGCGAGCTCGGTGTCGACCACGGCCCCGGGACGGATGGTGGCGATGGCCCCGCCGACGGCCAGGCTGTTGAAGATGTTGCTACCCAGGAGGTTGCCGAGGATGATCTCCGTTTCATTTTTCCTGGCGGCGGCGACGGCCGTCACCAGCTCGGGCAGGGACGTTCCGATGGCGACCAGGGTGAAACCGACGAAACCGCCGGAGATCCCGGCCAGTGCGGCGATCGCCGACGCCCCCCACACCAACAGCTGAGCGCCGGCGATGGTTCCGAGGAGACCACCGGCGGTGCGCAGCGCCTGGGTCGACAACGGTCCACCGTCGTCGAGTGAATGGCTCTCGACATGGTCGACTCGCCCTCCGGCGACGATCCATCCCAGAACCCCGACGAGTGCGCCGAGGAGCACGAAGCCTTCCCACCGTGCGAGGCCGCCGGTGGTGAAATACGCGAACAGCAGGACCGCCAGGAGTGAAAGCGGCGCCTCCCGGGCCAGCACCGACGGGGTTACCCGGAGCATCACGATCAGAGCCGCTGCGCCGAGGACCAGGGTGAGGTTGGCCACGTTGCTACCGACGACATTGCCGACACCGAGATCGAGATCCCCGTGCCACGCCGCGAGCGACGAAACCAGCAGTTCCGGGGCACTCGTACCGAAGCCGACGATGACGGCGCCGATGACGACCGGAGAGATGCTGAGCGCACTCGCCACGTTGGCCGCGCCTTCGACGAACTCGTCGGCCGCCCTTGTGAGCAGCCACAAACCGACCGCCACCTCGATGAGCGCCACGAGCAGACTCGGTTCGGTGAGATAGGCCACCAGTGGAGGCTATCGGGGGCGCTTGACCGTTGGCCGCTGCGGATACCGGGGGGTCGACCTAACCGCCCGGATAGCCGGGCGGCGGGGCCAGTGCCGAGTCGTTGTCACCGTCGAACTCGTCATCGTCATCGTCGTCGAACTCGTCGAACTCCGCGGACCAGTCATCGGCGCTGAGGGCGATGTCGTCCTCGTCATCGTCCTCGTCGTCCGGATCGAAGATGTCATCGTCGTCGAAAGCCGTCTCGTCATCGAGAGCCGTGTCGTCGACGGCTTCGTCGGACGGTCGTCCCTCCTCGATGTCGAACGGCGCAGGCACGTCGTCGGGATCCGGCTCGATTCCCTTGACCACCCGGAGAACCGGCGGCGACGGGGACGGGTCGACGGTGAGTTCGTCGTCGACGGTGCCGGCGTCGTCGACGGCCGGTTCCCCATCGAAGCTGACATCGAGGCCTGCTCGCTCCACGGCATCGGGTTCGTCGGCCTTCGGCCGCTCCAGCAGCCCGACCGAGGAGCCGGAATCCGGCTCCAGACCGAGTTCGGGGTCCGGTCCGAGGGTGGAATCGAGGCCGGGGCGGCGGGCGGCCGTTCCGTCCGGCTTCGCCCGGGATCGCAGTTCGGCCGGATCCGGGATGCGGACGGGCTCGGGGTTCGGGATGTCGGCCAGCGTACGCCGGCGCTGCTTCGGTTTTTCGACAACCGGCTGACTGTCGAAGGCCGTTGGGCCACCATCGCCGGGTGCCGGACGACGGGGCGGGTCCTTTCGCGTCGGTAG
>JBFHME010000003.1:0-59145 GCA_041594435.1 Acidimicrobiales bacterium | reverse complement strand
CCGGGACGGTCGCGGGTCGACGATTCGACCCACCCCGTTGGTGTTGGCACGCTGATGCCGAGGCCGTTGTCCTCGCACACGAACAGAATCGGAACCGGACGCCCCAGCTCCGAGGCGTGCGAGGCCCAGTTGAGTGCCCCCTGGGCGGTCGAGTGATTGAGTGAGGCGTCGCCGAGCGAGCATACGACGATCGCATCGTCGGGCCAGGTTCCCGATCCACCCCAGCCGATCGAAACGGCCAGGCCGACGGCTCGGGGAAGGTGGGACGCAATGGTGGAGGTCTGCGGGATGATGTTGAGCGCCTTGCTGCCCCACACCTTGTGCCGCCCACCGGATATCTGGTCGGTGGTGCGGGCCAGCATGCCCCGGAGGGTGTCGTCGACCGGATTCTGGCCGGCCACCTGGGTGGCCCGGGCGAAGTAGAAACCGCCGGATCGATAGTGGAGGAGTGCCGGGTCGGTGGGGCGAAGGCTCAGCGCAACGGCGGCGTTCGACTCGTGCCCGGCCGAACCGATGGTGTAGTAGCCGAGTCCGTGCTCAGCTCGCAGCCAGCGGGCAACGTGATCGACGAGCCTCGACTCGACCTGGGCCTCGAACAGTTCGGCGGCCAGACCGGCGTCGATCGCTCCGGCCGATCCCTGCTTCGACGTCGCCACCGCCGGGCGAGCCTCGGGCTTCAGCTCCCCGACGGCCAGCAGGAGGGCGAGCTCGAGTCGGTCGAGGTCGGCCGGCAGATCGACGCCGCCGTATTGGTTCGATGGAGCGTTCACGACGTGATCCTCGCATGGGATGTCTCGTCGAACACCCGACCGTCGGTCCACAGGCGCTCGATCCGGTCGAGCCGATCGGTGGCCTGATCCCGAAGCAGACGGGCGGTCTCTGCGATCAGGAGTTCGATGACGGCCACGACTCCCAGAACGCTGTCGAACGGGCCGACGGCGGCGACGTCGACGGCCAGCCACGTGTCGGCCATGGAGGCGAGCGGAGAGAACGGACCGTCGGTGATCGCGATGAGGGTAACGCCGGCGGCGTCCAGCTCGGTGGCCGCGGCAACGATCGCCGATTCGTAACGGGGGAAATCGATGACAACGGCGACGTCGTCGGCACCGGCCTCCGCCAACTGGGAGGCCACGGTCGAGGGGGCGTGTCCGAGGCGTCGCACGCCCGGGCGGAGGAGGCGAAGGTTGCCGGTCAGCAGCGTTCCCGGGGTGGCCGAGGTCTCGGCGCACAGAACCCAGACCGTTGCCGGCGCCCGGGCGATGATGGTGGCGAGCTCGACGACGGTGTCGCGATCGAGGCCGGAGACGGTTCGGTTCACGAGCTCCAGGAGATCGGTTGCCTGGTCGGGCCCTTGCGACGGATCCTCGCTCGATCGGGTGTCGGCTGCCTGACGGATCCGATCGGTCGGGCGTCGGAGCTGTTCGGTGAGCGATGCCCGAACGTGATGCTGCAGCCCGCCATAGCCGTCGAAGTCGAGTTTGGTTGCGAACCGCACGACGCTGGGCCCGCTGGTGCCGGCAGCGCGGGCAAGGTCGGCCACCGTGCCGAAGGCCACGGTGGTCGGATCGTCCAGCACGAGCCGGGCCAGACGGCGTTCGGTCGGGGTGAGCGACGGAACGGCCGACGCGATCCGCTCGCTCAGGTTCCGGTTGGTCGAATCCGCCACCGATGGGTGCATGAATCAGATGTTACATCTAATCCGTTGTTGGTGTAACATCTGAAACATGACTGCTGCAACCACGGCTCATGCCGCTTCTGATGCCACCTCGGTCCTGAATGCTGCGGGCCTGACCACCGATGTACTGACGGCCGGGGACGGCGCAACCGGCGGGCTCGAGGTCCGGACCCCGATCGACGGCTCGCTCCTGGCCACCCTCGCCACCCATTCGGCCGACGATGCCGAGGCGATGGTCGCGGCGGCCGCCGAGGCGTTCGCCCGGTGGCGGGCCGTGCCGGCACCCCGACGGGGGGAGTTGGTCCGTCTGATCGGCGACGAGCTGCGGAGGTCCAAGAACGAACTGGGGCGGCTCGTCTCGCTCGAATGCGGCAAGATCCTCCAGGAGGGCTTGGGCGAGGTCCAGGAGATGATCGACATCTGCGACTTCGCGGTCGGTGTGTCGCGCCAGCTCTACGGCCTGACCATCGCCTCGGAGCGCCCCGGCCACCACATGCGCGAGACGTGGCAGCCCATGGGCGTGTGTGGAATCATCACGGCCTTCAACTTCCCGGTGGCCCCCTGGAGTTGGAACGCCGCCCTTGCCCTCGTCTGCGGCGACCCGGTGCTGTGGAAGCCGTCGGAGAAGACGCCGCTCACCGCACTGGCCACCCAGATCATCGTCGATCGGGCCGTCAGCCGCTTCAACGCCGAGGGTGGGGGCGCGCCGGAAGCGTTGTCGCAGGTGCTGGTCGGCGGCCCCGAACTCGGCCGGGTGCTCACGGCCAGCCCGACCGTCGCCATCGTGTCGGCCACCGGGTCGACCGCCATGGGCCGCAAGGTCTCGGCTGCGATGGCCGAGCGGTTCGGCCGTTGCATCCTCGAACTCGGCGGCAACAACGCGATGATCGTCGCCCCCTCCGCGGATCTCGACATGGCACTACGGGCCATCGTCTTCTCGGCCGTCGGAACGGCCGGTCAGCGGTGCACCACGTTGCGCCGGCTCATCGTGCACGAAGACGTGCGGGCCGACATCGTCGATCGGTTGAAGAAGGTCTACGCCGGCCTGCCGATCGGCGATCCGCTCGAGGAATCGACGCTCGTCGGACCACTGATCGACGGTCAGGCCCACGCCGCCCTGGTCGCCGCCCTCGATCGGGCCCGGAGTGACGGCGCCGCGATCTTCGGTGGCGAGCGGGTGATGGCCGACGTCCACCCCGACGCCTACTACGTGACGCCGGCCATCGTCGAACTCGACCGCCCGACGGAGCTGACCCGGGAGGAGACGTTCGCACCGATTCTCTACGTGATGCCGTATTCCTCGCTCGACGAGGCCATCGCCATCCAGAACGACGTGCCCCAGGGCCTGTCGTCGTGCATCTTCTCCACCGACGTGCGGGAGACCGAGCGCTTCCTGTCCGCCACCGGATCCGACTGCGGGATCGCGAACGTCAACATCGGTCCCTCCGGCGCCGAGATCGGCGGGGCGTTCGGCGGCGAAAAAGAGACCGGGGGCGGGCGGGAGTCCGGCTCCGACGCCTGGAAGGGATACATGCGGCGTCAGACCCAGACCATCAACTATTCGCGTGAACTGCCGCTGGCTCAGGGCATCCGCTTCGAGGTCTGATCGTGACCGACCCGAACCAGCTCGAATCCGTGGCGGTGCTCGGCCTCGGAAAGGTCGGGCTGCTCGCCGCCCACCTGCTGTCCGACGCGGGCTTTGACGTCGTCGGCCACGATGTGCGGCCCCGCTCCGGGTACGAACCGTTTCCGGTCAAGCCCACCGACGTGTCCGACACCCGTGCCTTGAAGGCCGCGTTGGCCGATCGTCAGGCCGTGCTGTCGTGCCTGCCGTACTCGCTCAACATCGGGGTCGCCGACGTGGCCCATGACCTCGGCATCCACTATTTCGACCTCACCGAGGACGTGGCCACCACCCGGCATATTCGGTCTTTGGCCCGAACGTCGCGCGGGGTCATGGCCCCCCAGTGCGGCCTGGCTCCCGGCTTCGTCGGCATCGTCGCCGCCTCCCAGGCCGAATCGTTTGACCGATGCCGGTCGATTCGGATGCGTGTGGGGGCTCTTCCCGAGCACCCCACCGGGTTGCTCGCGTATGCCTTCAACTGGTCACCCGAGGGTGTGGTCAACGAGTATCTCAACGACTGCGAGGTCATCGAACAGGGCGTTCACAAGTGGGTGTCGCCGATGGAGTGGAAGGAGACGGTGTACGTGGCCGGAACCCGGCTCGAGGCGTTCACCACCTCCGGTGGTCTCGGGACGATGTGTGAGACCTATCTCGATCGGGTCGAGAACCTGGACTACAAGACGATGCGTTATCCCGGGCACATGGATCTGATGAACTTCTTCTTCCACGAGTTGTTGATGCGGGATCGGCGGGAGCTGGCGGGGGAGATCCTCACCAACGCCAAGCCTCCGGTGGCCGCGGATGCCGTCTATATCCACGTGACGTCCGAGGGCTGGATCGACGATCAGCTCAAGCGGCTGGAGTACGTGCGCAAGTTCCGACCGATCACGGTCGGTCACGAGCCGGCCACCGCGATCGCCTGGACGACGGCCGGCTCCGTCGCCGCGGTGATCCAGATGGTACGAGACGGATACCTGCCCCGGAACGGCTTCATCAAACAGGAGGAAATCCCGTTCGATCGGTTCCTCACCACGGCAACCGGAAGGCTGTTCGCCGAATCCGTTTGACCGGATTGTGGGCGTCGGGCTCCGCGTTCCGGCCGCTGCGGCCGTGGGTGCGGGTGAAGGTTGAGCCCGGGCCTGCTCGGCACCTACAGTTGCCGCTGGTGGCCGGCACAACGGCCGGCCGCCTCGAGGACAGAGGGAGAGGCCATGAGTGACATGTCGGGCCAATCGGCCGGTGGCGGTTATCGCCCGGCGGGATGGTATTACGCCCAGGGCGATCCGCCGGGCACGCAACGGTATTGGGACGGCGCATCGTGGCAGGGCGAGCCTCAGCCGGTGAATCCCACTGCCCGGTACACGGCTCCCGAGCCGGCGTCGACCCCGGAACCGTCAACCGGATTCAGCGGCCAGGAAGCGACGGTGGCGTGGACGCAGACCCCGGATCCGGGAAACGCCGACACCGGCATCGACCGATCTCGAGACCTGGCCGGCTCCGGAGGCTCTTCCGGCTCCGCGGACGTGAAAGGGTTCCTGTCGACGCTGTTCGACACGACGTTCACAAGTTTCATAACCGGCCGCGCCGTCTCGGTCGTCTACATCCTGGTGCTCGTCGCCGTCGCGCTGTTGACGCTGCTCTTCGTGATCGGCGGCCTGGCCGGTGGCGGTGCATCGGGGCTTGTTGCACTGATCCTGGGCCCGCTCATCGGGCTGTTCTACCTGGTCATGATCCGCATGACGCTGGAGTTCTTCATGAACCAGTTCCGCCAGACCGAGCTGCTCGAGGCCATCGCCGAACGGATTGGTCGGGACGCCGACTGAAACGGGATCTCCGGATCATGCCGGCGGCCGATCGGCTCAGCGGTCAGAACTTCCTGACCACGATCCGGTGCTTGCCGCCAGGCGTGAGTTCGAACGGTTCGTCGGTCGTCAGCCGAACCGCCAGCTGATCGGCGGTCCGGTCGCGCACCCAGGCCAGGATCGTGTCGCGCTCCTGCGCGGTCCACGACGGCCTCGGCTCGATCCGGATGACCAACTCCGACGGGTCGGGCTGGATCATCTGCCACCGGCGCACCCCTTCGATCTGATTGAACGGGATGAAGAACGCGGCCGGCACCAGTTCCGTGCCGTTGGGTAGCCGGATGTAGTCGCCGGACCGGCCTGTGACGGCGGCCAGGGTCCGCCCCGGTTGATCGCAGGGACACGGATCCGGGCCGAGTACGCCGATGTCGCCCGCCCGATAGCGGATGAAGGGCAGGTGCCTTGCGTGCAGGTTGGTGATGACGATGTCGCCCGCTCGACCAGGTGGGCAGGGAGCGCCGTCGTCATCGAGAACCTCGACGATCGACTGATGGTCGGCCAGGTGCAGGTTGCCCGCCCTGCAACGATGGGCCATGATCCCCCCATCGTTGCAGCCGTACTCCTCGACGACCGTCGACCCGAAGGCCTCGGTGATGTCCCGGTGCCAGTCGGGCCAGAGCGGCTCGGCCATGGTAACGATGAGCGGTGGGCCGGACAGTCTGGTGCCACTGTCGAGGACTGCCGCCGCCATCTGGGCGATGGTGGAAGCGTACCCGTACCACATGCGGGCGTCGAGTCGCGCGGCCGCCACGGCCCTGGTCAGGCTGGCGGCCTTGTCGACCTCGAGGCTGCTCAGCGCCACGTGGGTTCGTTCCGCCAGCATGCGCAGTCGTCGGCTCCATCCCATCCTGTGCAAGCCGAGCGACGCCGGGAAACCCAACAGCAACCGACGGTCACCGTAGTCGACGCCGAGCCCACGGTACCGGTAGATCTGCGTTGCGTACGACTCGGCCCAGGCCCGCCGGTCGAGCGGGTAGTTCCAGGGGTCACCGGTCGAACCGCCGGTGTGCTTCCAGACCACCGGCTGCCGCTCGTGCTCGTCGGAGAGGAAGTCCTCGAAACGGTCGATGATGACCTGCTTGTCGATCACCGGCAATCGGTCGAGATCGGCCGGCAGGTCCCGATAGGCTCGCACGTGGCGACCGGTGTAGTCGAGTAGTCGTTCCAGACGATCGGCCCGCCACCGGTCCCGCTCCTCGCAAGACAGTGTCCACCATTGCTCTCGCTGCCGGGACAGACTGAGGTAGCGGGTGCCGAGCAGCGGCTCCACCACCGTCGTCGTGGCGGCCGCCAGGACTCGGCGATAGAGGCGGTCCGGCAACGTGACCCCCCCGGCGCCGTTCCCAGCCGAGACCCCGGCCTTTCGCTTCACGTATCGGTTCCGACGGGGGCCCGGCCGCCACCATGGTCGGTTGTCGACGGCCGGGCCGGGCTGGCCTGATCCGAGGCGCCCGGTCCGCGGCCCCGGCCGGGATCCGATTGGACCGAGTAGCCGTTCGGGGAGGTCGTGCCGGTCACGGGGCGAAGCAGCTCGTACATCTGGAGGGAAGGAGACACCCCGAGCTCCCGCTCCAGCACGCTGCAGTACTGGTTGTGGGTGCGGATCGCCTCGCCGACGTTTCCCTCGGCCAGGTGGGCCGCGACCAACGAGCGGTAGCCGGACTCCCGAAGGGGTTCCGCCGCCACGGCCGCCGTCGCCGCGTCGATGGCCGGCGCATACAACCCGGCGTTGGTCAGCTGTGTCGACAGGGAGTCGAGCGCATGAAGCCGCAGTTGTCTCCATCGCTCCTGGTGCACGTCCAGCCACTCCTCGTACCAGCCGACAAGTAGCTCGGAGGTGAAGGAGTGAATCAACTGCTGGATGCGAACCCGGGACTCGCCGTCGGCGTCGAGGAACGGCTGAATCTGCCCCTGACCCAGCACCTGGTGGGCGAGGTGCCGCCCGTCGGAGTAGTCGACGCCGACGGAGTCGCTCAGTCGTACGCGACCCCCATCGGACTCGACGATCTCGCGATCGAGCTGTTTGAGCCGCCACAGGCAGTTTCGAAGATTCGCTCCGGCCCGAGCCTCAGGGAGATCGGGCCAGAGCGTGCTGGCCACCGCAGATCGTTCGAGTGGCCCGGCGCTCAGCGCGAGCACGGCCAAGAGGCGCGATGGCGCGTTGCCCAACTCGCGGCTCTTACCGTCAACGGTTATCGAGAAGCCTGGAATTAAAGAAATACGGGCGCGGAATTTTTTTGGGTCCGCCAGAAGCATGATCCCTCCGAAAACTCCGCCCCCTACTTATGGTTCGTGCGACATGCGTTGTCAAGCATTTCGACAAGATTAACCGGCCGTCTCCACAGACGTACGGCAGTTGAGACGTCGGTGTGACGCGGCGGTGACGTTGATCAACGCAGCGCGTATGTCCTGATGACGAGATCGGAGGAATGGGGAGACGGCAGCGGGACGAACGCTCGACGGACCGGAGTCGGACCTCGTGGTACAAAACGGGGGCCTTGCATTTGGCGGACTTCCAACCACTTATTTCACGACTTGAAACCCCTCCATTGACACATGAGCGGTTTCGACGCAGAGGGGATCATGTCGACAAGAACACCATTCGATGAATCGCAGCGTCGGTGGCAACCCGGTCGGCGCCCGGGGTTGAGGGTCGGTGTTCTCGGCTGCGGGTACTGGGGCTCCAAACACGTCCGCGTTCTGTCCGCCGATCCGGACGTCGAGCAGGTGGTCGCCATCGACCGGTCCACGGAGGTGCTGGACACGGTGACCGCCCAGCACCCCTACGTCGCGGCAACGGACCGCCTTTCCGAAGCGGTGGGCGAACTCGACGCGGTGGTCGTGGCCACACCACCTCGAACGCACGCCGCCCTCGCTTCGGAGGCCCTGGAGGCCGGCTGCCACGTTCTCGTCGAGAAGCCTCTGGCCACGTCGACGATCGAGGCCGAGGCACTGGTCAGGTCGGCCGATCGCAACGACAGAATCCTGATGAGCGGTCACACCTTCGAATACAACCCGGCCGTCTGGAAACTGCGGGAACTCGTTCAGGACGGGGCGCTCGGCGAGGTCTACCACATCTACACGGCCCGGCTGAATCTGGGTTTGTTCCAGGGTGACGTGAATGTCCTGTGGGATCTCGCCCCCCATGACGTCTCGATTCTCAACTACGTCCTGGGTTCGCGCCCGTCGGTCGTCTCGGCGTGGGCGGGAACGCTCGGCCACCAGCCCGTCGAGGACGTCGCCTACCTGCGACTGCACTACACCGAGATCGGCCTCGTGGCCCAGGTCCACGTCAGTTGGCTGGATCCGTGCAAGGTTCGGCGGGTCACGGTGGTCGGCAGCCGCAAGATGGCCGTGTACGACGACCTGGCCGAGGACGAGCGGGTGAAGATCTTCGACAAGGGGCTGCACGCCGACCTCGAGGTCGACGGTTCGGCCGCCGGCCCGGCCACCTACCGGAGGGGCGGGATCGAATGCCCCTACATCGAGTCCCAGGAGCCGCTCGCCGTGGAGGATCGGACGTTCGTGGCGGCTGCGCTGGCCGGCTCCAGGGTCCCCTCCGATGGAAGGACCGGTTTGGCGGTGGTGCAGATTCTCGAGGCGGCGACGTCGTCGTTTCACGCAGATCGGCCGGTGGAGATCACCTACAGCGACCTGATCGAGCCTCCCAGGGCGTTCAACGGCCTGGCAGCGGCGACCAACGGGCACGGACCGGGTGATCATCACGTCGTTCTGGAGACCAGATGAGTGCCTGTTTCACTCCGGGTTGGCATCCCGCCGCTCGACGTCCCAGAAACCGAGTCGGCGACGTGCCGTTCAACGATCTCCTGGCCCAGCACCGCCCGCTGCTTCCCTTTCTCCACCGCCGCTTCGACGAGGTCGTGGAGGGTAACGCTTTCGTCGGGGGTCAGTGGTTGACGCGATTCGAGCAGGAATGGGCTACCTACTGCGGTGTGAGCCATGCCGTCGGTGTGGCCAACGGAACCGACGCCATCGAACTGGTCCTGCGTGGTCTTGGGGTCGGCCGGGGTGATGAGGTCATCGTGCCGGCCAACACGTTCGTGGCCACGGTCGCCGCCGTCGTCGCGGTCGGTGCCTCGCCCGTGTTCGTCGACGTCGATCCGGGGACATTGCTGATAACCCCCGCGTCGGTTCTTTCGGCGCTCAGCCCGGCGACTGCTGCGGTCATTGCCGTCCACCTGTTCGGCCAGATGGTCGACGTGAACTCGATCCTGTCGGTTACCAGCCCCCGGGGAATCGCCGTCGTTGAGGATGCGGCGCAGGCTCACGGTGCGACCCGGTCGGGGATCCGGGCCGGTGCGTTGGGTAGGGCCGGTACATTCAGCTTCTATCCGGGGAAGAATCTCAGTGCTCTCGGCGACGGCGGTGCCGTCGTCACCAACGACACGGCACTGGCGGAGAGAGTCCGCATGCTCGCCAACCACGGCCGGAGTAGCCGCGACGGCGTTCACGTCGAGGTCGGGCGCAACAGCAGGCTTGACGGTTTGCAGGCCGCGTTCCTGAGCGTCAAGTTGGCCGGGCTCGATGACGCGAACGAACGCCGCCGGGCCATCGCGGCCCGCTACCGGTCCCGGCTGGCCGACCTACCCGTTCAGTTGCTCCAGATCGACGAAGGCGGTAAGCCGGTTCACCACATCATGGCGGTCAGGGTCCACAGGCGTGATCGATTCCGGCGGCGGCTGGCCGAAGATGGAATCGCCACCTCGATCCACTATCCCGTTCCGTGCCATCGCCAACCGGCGTTCGAGAGGTTCAGTCGTGGTTATCTCCCGGTTGTCGAACGCGCCGCCGGCGGGCTGGTCTCACTTCCGATGTTTCCCGACATCGCCGACGACGACCTCGAGAAGGTCTGTCAGGTGATCCACAAGGTGCTCACGACGAGGGCGGCAACGCGATGACAGGGCCGAATGGGCAACCGCTGACAGTGGCCGTTCACGGTCTTGGCTACGTCGGCTCGGTCAGTGCGGCGTGCCTGGCCGATCAGGGGCACCGGGTGATCGGGATCGACACCGATGAAGGCAAGATCGCGCAGATCGATTCGGGTGTTCCGACCGTTGTGGAGCCGGGCCTCGCCGAGATCGTCGGCCGCGTCACCAACAACGGTCGGCTGGAGGCTCGCCGCTACAGCCCGCAGCTGCTCGACTCGCTGGTGTCGTCAGTGGACATCCATCTCGTCTGCGTGGGCACCCCGTCGAGGACGTCCGGATCACCCGACGCCGACGCCGTCGCGTCGGTCGTCGACGCGATCGTGGCCTCACTGGTCGCCGACCGCCACCTCGACCAGACTTCATTGTCACCGTCGACCACCGGTCGGGCCCGAGGCACGTTCCCCGTCATCGTGGTCCGGTCGACCGTCCTGCCCGGCACGGTCGACGCAATCGGTGACCAGATGAAGGACCGCCACGGACTGTCGGCCGGCGTCGACTTCGGGTTGGCCATGTGCCCCGAGTTTCTTCGTGAGGCATCGGCGGTCCGTGACTTCCTGGCTCCGCCGTTCACGGTTGCCGGGGTTGGCGATGCTCGTTCCCAGTGGGCCATCGAACGTCTCTTCGACTTCACCGGTCAACCCGTTCACTCCGTATCGGTGACGACAGCGGAAACCATCAAGTACGCGTGCAATGCGTTCCACGCCATGAAGGTGACGTTCGCCAACGAGATCGGTCGTTGGGCGCAAGCGGTCGGCGCCCACGGGCAGTCGGTCATGGACATCTTCTGTCAGGACACCCAGCTGAACGTCTCGCCCGCCTACCTCCGCCCGGGATTCGCCTTCGGCGGAAGTTGTCTGCCCAAGGACCTTCGGGCGATCGCCTACCACAGCCGCCAGCTCGACCTCGAACTCCCGCTACTCGGCAGCGTGCTGCCGTCCAACGACCGCCATTTCGAGCATACGATCCGGCTGATCGAGTCGTATCACCCCGGTCGGGTGACGCTCCTCGGCCTGACATTCAAGACCGGCACCGACGATCTCCGCGAGAGCCCCTACGTCGGGGTCGCCGAGCGGCTGCTCGGTCGTGGACTCGACATCCGAATCTGGGATCCCGATCTCGATTGGAGCAAGGTGCGTGGAACCAATCGGAGCTTCATCGAGCAACGTCTGCCCCACCTGGCCAAACTCCTGTACCGGACACCTGAGGAGGCCTTGGACGCCTCCGATGTGGCCTTGCTCGGCACCTCCCATTCGCGTGCCCTGACGGCGCTGTCGCGCCAGCCGGACGTGACCGTGGTGGATGCGGAGGGTTCGCTGTCGCTGGAGCTGCGGGACAGGGCGCAGAACTACGTGGGGGTTGCCTGGTGACCGATCGACCGCCACCGAGGCCGCGATCGAGGGCACGGTCACCCCGGATCGCGATCCTGCTGGAGAACGTCCCCGTCGAACGCGATCGTCGGGTGTGGCGCCAATCCAAGGCGCTGGTCGGCGCCGGCCTCGACGTGACCGTCATCTGCCCGGCCCCGGTCGGCGACGGATCCCGTGGAGGCCGGCGGCGGGTGCGAGTGGTCGACGGGATCGAGATTCGTTCCTTCGCCGCGGCGGCCGAACGGTCGGGCATGCTCGGATTCGTCTGGGAGTATTCGTTGGCCTGGCTGCAGATGAGCTGGATTCTGCTCCGTCTGCATCGCTCCAGCCCCCTGTCCGGGGTCCAGGCCTGCAACCCCCCCGACATCTTCTTCCCACTGGCATGGTGGGCACGACGGCACGGCATCCCGTTCGTCTTCGATCAACACGACCTCTGTCCCGAACTCTTCGAGACCAGGTTCCTACCCAGGTCCCGGGGGACCTCGGATCGGCGGCGGGCCGGCTACGGTCCTCGACGGCTTGTACTCGCCGTCCTGCGACGCTGCGAGCGGGAGACCTATCTGGGTGCCAGCCGCGTGATCGCCACGAACCAGTCGTATCGCCGCATCGCCATCGAGCGGGGCGGGCTGTCGCCGTCCGACGTGGTCGTCGTCCGCAACGGCCCGGATCCCGACATGATGCGCCGTTCGCCATCCCGGCTGCGATCGGCCGACGGTCGCAGGCTCGTCGTCTGGATGGGCAATATCGGGCCACAGGACGGTCTCGACGATGCCGTTCGAGCCGTCAGCCATCTGGTGCACAGTCTGCAACGAACCGACACCGACTTCGTCTTCATCGGGCAGGGGGAGGCGCTGGCCGAGGCCAGGCAGGTGGCGGCCGAGCTGAAGGTCGATCGGTGGGTCACCTTCACCGGCTGGATACCCGACGACGAAGCGTTCGCCTGGCTTTCCGCGGCCGACGTGGGATTGAGCGCCGATCCGCCGGGGCCGCTCAACGACAAATCGACGATGAACAAGACACTCGAGTACATGTCGTTCGGGCTACCGGTGGTGGCCCACGACCTGCACGAAACCCGCCGGTCGGCGGGCGCCGCCGCGGCGTACGCCACGGAGGGAACGCCGGAGGGGTTGGCCGTCTGCCTCGATCGACTGCTTCGGGATCAACCAAGGATGGACGAGATGGGTCGCATCGGTCGCCACCGGATCGAGCGGTACCTCGGGTGGCCCCGTCAGGCCGGGGTATACGTCGATCTGTGGCTGGACCTTGTGAACGGTCCGCGCCAATCGACTCCGACGGGGGAGGAAGCCGACCCGCCGGGCCCGACGCATGATGCGTCGTTCAGGCCTGCGGCGGTGACCGACGTCGGCGAACAACGATCCATGACCGAACGGAACGGCCGGTCGATCGAGCACTTGGAGGTTCACCAGTGACCGGGACGAACCGCAACCACGTGACGAGTGTGTCCGGGAAGGACGACCCGATGCCGGAGGACCGTGGGTCGGCCGAAGATTCACCGCCGGTGACCGTCGATCTCAGGATCGTCGGCCTGGACGACGAGACCGCCGGGTTCGACGCTCCGCTCGACGACGCTCCGCTCGACGACGCCCCGGCGGTCGTTGAGGATCCGGCCGAGAACCCGGCCGACCTCGACCTCAGGGTCGTTGGTCTCGACGATGAGACAGCGGGCTTCGACGAACCGCTCACTCCCAACGGGGGGAGCGACGACAGGGCGATCGAATCCCCGCTGGACGGCGCGTCGGACCTCGAGCCAATGGACGGTTCCGCCATTGATCCGGCCGAACGAGGACTCGACGGTGCGTCGGACGGAGCACCGATACCGGCCGAGGAGTGGCTGGCACGGGCCGTCACCGTGACCGCCGAGATCCAACGGACCGTTGCGAACGACAACCCCGTCACCGGCCAGATGAAAGCGAGATCGACCATGCCGAGAACACCTCACGATCGCCGGAACCCGCCGGCCGTGATCACCCGCAATGGCTCGATGACACGAGAACGCGACAACCTGAACGACCCCGATCGGCGGGAGATCGTCGGTGCCTTCACCCCCGTTGCCAGCGTCGCCTCCCGACCGACGGTCGACGTTCGCCACCGCGGCCGGGACGATGACGGTCGAGTCGTGATCGGTATCATTCAAACCGGGTCGGACGAGGGTTTGAGCCGGCCCGAACCCATCGCCCACGCCAACCCTCTGTCGGGCCGGCGCATCGTGTCGCTCGTCATGCTGGTACTCGCGCTCGTCGGGTTGGGTGGTGGCACCGGCTACCTGCTGGCCGGCTACCTCCCCGAACGCTGGACCGCCGAGGCCGAGATCGTGGTCGACTCCGGCACGGCACAGCCGGACCGCTACCTCGCAACCCAGCAGGTACTGATGCAGAGCTCGGTGGTTCTGGAGCAGGTGGCCGCCGATCTGCCGATCGATCGCAAGGGCATCGAAGAGGAACTGAAGGTCTTTCCCGTCGAGGCCAGCTCGGCGCTCGGAATAACCTTCGTCGACTCCGATCCCGAGCTGGCCCGCTCCGTGGTCGACGCTGTCGTGGCCGCTTTCATGAACGAACTCTCGGAGGCGGCGGTGGACGAGACGGCCGATCTCTACGTTGAACGATTGGATGCGATGAACGAGCAGCGGCAGATGATCGAGCAGCGGCTGGCGGTCATCGAATCGGCGAACTCGCAGGCCGAGGCGGAGGAGAAGCCGATTCCGTATCCGGGCGAGGCCCGACGTCTGGGCCTCGAATCGGAACAGCTGCTCAGCCAGATCATCACTCTCGAGCAGGCCCTGCTGGACGAACAGGTCGGTGAGATCCAACGGACCGACGCGGTCGTGGTGACGGAGCCGAGGCTGTTGCCGGAGCCGACCTGGCCCAAACCCCTCGCTCTGGCCGCACTCGGCATGCTGACCGGCGCCGTCATGGCCGGACTTGTCCTGTTCCTGCTGGCCGCCTACACCTCGCCGACCGGCGAAGACCGGGTTAGCGGCGGAACGGTCTGATGCTGTTGACCGCACCGGCTCGTACCCCGACTCCGCTGTCGGTTGGTGAAGCCACGGTCGCCATCTCCGCGTTGGGAGCGCTTCTCACCGTCGGCGCCGTTGCGATTGCCGCGTTCGAACCGCTGGCCGGCATGGCTTTCGCCGTGGCCGTCGTTGCGTTCGCGCTGGTGGTGACCCGTCCGGTGCGCGGGGCGTACCTGTACCTGCTGCTGACTCCACTGATCGCCGGTTTCGGTCGCGGTGCGTTCGTGCCGTTGCTCCGGTCCAGCGAGGCGCTGTTGGTGCTGGTGGTGGCCGCAGTCGTCGCCAGGTTCCTGTACGACGGGTTGGCGGGGCTGACACCGACCGCGATCGCTGATTACCGGGTGTCCATGATCGGCCGTGCGATCCTGGCGATGGCGCTGTTCAGCTCCGTTGTCCCGCTCCTGTGGCGAGCGGCGCGTGGATTCCGACCGCTGACTGACGACCTCCTGTACGCCACCACCCTGTGGAAATACCTGCTGATCTTCGTCCTGTTCCGCGTGGTCGTCGTTCACGAAGCCCAGATCCGGATCTGTGTCGTGATCATGCTGTCGGTGGGTTTCGTGGTCGGCGCCGTCGCCATTCTTCAGGCGCTGAAGACACCCGGTGTGATCCAGGCCCTGGCCTGGATCTACTCGGAACCATTGGATGCGGTGGCAAACAACCGTGGCTCGTCGACCCTGGCCACGTCGCACGGAACGGCTGACGTCATGGCCTTCGACCTGGCGATCGTCCTGTCGCTGTGGTACCGGAACGTCGGTTCTCGTTGGCTGATGGGCGCTGCGGCCGTCTTTTTCGGTCTGGCATGCTTCGCCTCGGGTCAGATCTCCGCCGTGCTGGCCCTGCTGGTCGTGGCCGGAACGTTCGGGTTCCTGACGGCACGGCTCGTCCGGACCCTGGCCGTCGCCGCTCCCGCGACGGTGCTGGCTGCGATACTCCTGTGGCCCGTCGTACAGGCACGGATCAACAGCACCACCAGCGACGGTGTTCCCGACAGCTGGGAGGCTCGCTACTTCAACCTTTCCAACTACTTCTGGCCCGAGCTGTTTCGGAGCGGCAACTGGCTGCTGGGTGTGAGACCGGCGGGTCGACTCCCCTCCTTCGAACCGTGGCGGGAGTGGGTCTTCATCGAGAGCGGTCACACGTGGTTGTTGTGGACCGGGGGTGTTCCGCTGACTCTGGCCTTTCTGTGGTTCTGCTGGCACGGCTTTCGAGCGTCGGTGGAGCTGAGCAACTCCCGGCCGACGGTCCGGGGGCCGGCGGGCTTCGCCCCGGCGTTCGGCCTGTCCGTGGCCGTGTCGCTGTCGGTGGTGTTCGTGCTCATGCTGTTCGACGTGCATCTCACGCTCCGCGGACCGGCCGACGCGTTGTTCCCGATGCTGGCCCTGGTCACCGCCCCGGTGCTCTGGGATTCGAACGCAGCATGGAAGAAGACGGTCATCGGTCGGCCCGTTCTCTCCTGGTCGCAGCTTCTTGGTGACCGACACCGATCCGACGTGAGCGTGGGGTGACCCCGTGACCGGATCGCCCAATTCGTCGCCTCGACACGCCCTCGCCATGGTTGCCGTCGTCGCCCTGCTATCGGCCGCCTGTACCGGCGGTGACGGCGAACCCGAGAGCGAGGGGTCGGACGTTGGCAACGGCTCGATTCTCTCCGACACGCTACCGGCCGACGGCGCCACCGCGTCCGGTGAGGCCGACATCATGGTCGACGACGACGACGTGGTCGCGTCGCCGGCACCCCTTGCCGTGGTCGCCGTGCAGGGCCCCATCGATGAGTCCGCATCCTATGTGTCGGTCAGCTGGAGCCACGTCGGACTCGGGCGACATCCTGACGCCGACCCGACGGTGCTCGGCTACGAGGTCGCCCGTGATGGCCGGATCGTCGCCGAGACCGTCGTTGACGACGAACCGTGGGACGACATGGCCGTGCAGGACGCCGCAGTGACCGCGGGCGACCACCGATACCAGGTCAGGGCCCGGCTCAGCGCCGGTCCGGGCCCGTGGTCCGAACCGGCAAACGTCATGGTTCGGTCGACCGCCGACGTCGGGCCCGTGTTCGCCGTCGACGACTACTCGGGCACCGATCTCGAGCGGACGGAGCAGGCGGTGGCCGATGCCGAGGAAGCCGGAGGCGGTGTCGTGCAGTTCGACGCCGGCACGTACTCGTTCGACGACACGCTCGTGATCCGTGGCAGCGGGGTGTTGCTTCGCGGCGCCGGTCAGGATGCCACGGTCGTCCGACCGGCGTTCGCCGGCACCGACGAATCGTGTGGCCGGGTCACGCCGTTGGTGCTGTTCCGGGGCGACCCCGTCGACTTGGATGTCGACGTGGCCGTCACGGCGCCCCGCGGGTCGACCCGGATCGCCGTCAACGGGCCCCCACCGGTGAAGGTGGGCGACTTCGTGGAGATCGACGGGATCCGCGGTCAGTTCCCGACCTACGAATACGAGGGTCTCGGTATCGCCCAGGATCCGTCGATCGGCAACGACGAGCGCTACCCGTTCGACGCCGGAACGATCGTCGCCGTCGACGACGCGTCGGTCACGTTCGATCACCCGATGAGCCCCATCCTCCCCGCCGGTTCCACGTTGTTCGTCTACGACACCGGCGTCGGCAACGGTGTGGAACGGCTGACGTTGGAGGGCGGGGGACCGGAGGACTCGAGCTATCACCGGCTGATCGACGCCTCCTACCAGGTCGACTTCAGGATGGCCGACGTCACGGCCCGCTGGCCGAACCGCAACTTCCTCGACGCCAGTGGCCACCGCATCACCCTCGTCGGGTTCACCGGGATCGACGGCGGGGCCAACGGCTATCAGCCCGAACCGTGCAAGTACAAGGTGGGCTTCGGTCCCGCGACGAACGTGACGGTCGTGGACTCGACCTTCGGATCGGCTGACGACGATCGGAACATGAGCCTGATGACACTCCAGTTCGTCTATCGAGCTCTCATTCGCAACTCGGTCTTCGGCGCCAGCCGAACCTATGGCGTGAACGAGCACGGTGGCGGCAGTCGCGATGTCGTCATCGAGAACAACTGGATCGGTGCCGGTGCGTCGGGCTGGGCCGGGATACTCCTCGGAAACGACACCTGGGGATTCAGCGGCGAGACCGCTGTTCGGAACAACCAGTTCGTCGACAATGTGGTCGACGTTCTCATGGTGGAGAACTCGTACGGCATCGTCGTGGCTGGGAACCGGTCCGTCGGCTGCGTCCAGAACTGCCTTACGTGGAGCGGATGGGGCGGCTCCGGCTCCGGCGACTCGGCGATCACGGAGTCCGACAACTTCGGTTCGGCCCGCCTCGTCGTCACCGGCAACCGCTTTGGGGGTCGGGGTGGCATCGCACTGGGCGTCGAGGAGAGCAACGGGTTTCCGTGGATCGGGGTTCGGGACGTCGTCGTGACCGACAACGTGGTCGAGTCGGACACCGATCCGGCGTTGAGAATCGAGGGCGACGCCTCGGTCACCGGCAGACTCTGGGTGACCGGCAATCGCTTCGACGGGGATGTCTCGTCGGCGACACCCGGATCGGACTGGTGGCTCTGGGACAACACCGCGGGCCCGACGACGACCGGGGAACCGCTGCCCCCCTGGGTCGAACTCCACCAGGCCTGGGAGTCGGGGGAGACCTCGTGACCACGACGCCCGTCCCCGAACTCGGCCATCGATCGGACATCGGTTGGCGGATCCAGATGACCGCCAAACGAGCACTCGACGTCGTCGGTGCCTCGGTTCTTCTCGTGGTGCTGGCCCCACTCCTGCTCGTCGTGGCGGCTGCGGTACGGCTGACCTCACCCGGCCCGGCCATCTTCCGGCAGGAACGGCTGGGCCGCTATCAGGAGCCGTTCCTGGTGCTGAAGTTCCGATCGATGTATCGCGACGCCACGCCGGACGCCCACCGCCGGTTCCTCTACGACCAGGCCAACGGCGTCTGCGCCGACGTCGAGCATTTCAAGGTCATCGCCGATCCGCGGGTCACGCCGGTCGGACGGTTCATCCGACGATCGAGCATCGATGAGCTGCCGCAGTTGATCAACGTGTTGCGGGGGGAGATGAGCCTGGTCGGTCCCCGGCCCGATCTTCCGTACTCGCTCGACATCTACGAGTCACACCACTACCGGCGGTTCGACGTCCTTCCGGGGATGACCGGCCTCTGGCAGGTGTCCGGCCGGAGCGAGTTGGCGTTCCTCGACATGCTGGATCTCGACGCCCTCTATGCCCAGCACTGGAGCTTCAGACTCGACCTGCTCATCCTGGCCCGCACGATCCCGGAGTTGCTGGCCACCGATCGGGCCGGCTGAACAGCCGTCCTGTTGACGACCCACGCCAAGGAGGTGAACATGCAGCCCACGAATCAACGAATCATCGTGACCGGAGGCGCCGGATTCATCGGCAGCCACGTCGTCGATCAGCTTGCCGACACCGGCAACCAGGTCGTGGTCATCGACAATCTGTCGACCGGGCACCGTCGGAATCTGGCCAGGCATCTGGAACCGGTCGCGGGCAACGGATCCTGTCGACGGGTCGTCCTGGTCGAGGCCGATATCACCGATGCGAACGCCATGCACGACCTGATCGTGGACGCGGATGTCGTCATTCACATGGCCGTTGCATGCATCCGCACCAGTCTCAACAACCCCCGTCACGTCCACGACGTGAACGCCAACGGCTCCTTCAATGTGTGTCTTGCGGCGAAGAACAATCGGGTGGGCCGTCTCGTCTACGTGTCGTCGTCGGAGGTCTACGGGTCGGCGAGGTCGGTGCCGATGACCGAGGATCATCCGACCCTGCCAACCACGGTCTATGGAGCTTCGAAGCTGGTGGGTGAGGCCTACACACTGGCGATGGAGCAGGTTCACGGTCTCCCGGTCGTGGTGGTCAGACCGTTCAACACCTATGGGCCCCGCGAGCCGTCGGGCGGAATTCGAGCGGAGGTCATCCCGAAATTCGTGTTGCGGACCATGGCGGGCGACCGCCCGATCGTCTTCGGTTCCGGTCTGCAGACCCGCGACTTCACCTGGGTCGAGGACACGGCGCGGGGGATCGTCGCCTCGACCACGCTGGCTGAGAAAGGTACGACGGTCAACGTCGGCCGTGGCCAGGAGGTTCCGATTCGGCAGCTGGCGGACAAGGTGCTGGCGATCTTCGGTCGCGGAGGCGAGGTGCCGATTTTCGACGCGGCTCGGCCTGGAGACGTCGGCCGTCATTGCGCCGACGTCAAACGAGCCGACCGTCTGATGGGTTGGCGACCGACGGTTTCGATCGACGAGGGCTTGCGCCGCTACATCGACTGGGTCTCGAACCAGGTCGACGCCGTCGACTGGTTGTCCTCCGACCTCTGCAGGAACTGGTGACCGCATGATCGGCGTGCCCGAATGATCCCTCGGCCGGCCTTGACCGGCAGAACAGTGGCCGTCACCGGTGCGGCCGGCTTCATCGGCGACGCCGTCGTTCGGGCGCTGGTCGACCATGGTGCCGACGTCGTCGCCATCGACGGCGACAGCCGCGCTCGACCCGGGGTCGCCCGCCTGGTGGCCGACGGCCGGGTGCGGTTCGTTCCGACCGGTCATCGTTGGCCCTATGACGACGGTTCTGCCAACGGTGCTGCGGCCGGGGGCGGTGAAGGCGCTGACGAGGCTCCCTGGTTGGCTGCCGTCCGGGCGGCGGACGCGATCGTTCACATGGGCTACTCCGAACCCCGTACCCGCGTGCCCGTGGCCGAGTTCGGGCAGGAGCTGGCAGAGAACGTGACGACTCTGATCGACCTGCTGAACCACCTGACGGAGGCCGGCAGCGGTGCGAGGACCGCCGAGGACGGCGACGGGTCCGCCGGCGACTTCCACAGCCCACTGTTCTGCTTCGCCAGCAGCTCCCTGGTCTACGGCCGACAGTTCACCCGGGCCGTCACCGAGGCCGACCCCCCGAAGCCCGACTCACCGTACGGACTGGCCAAGGTCGTGGCCGAGCAGGCGTTGGCCTGGTGGGCCGCCAACGGTCGCCGCGCCGTCGCACTCCGCATCGCCACCGCCTACGGACCCGGCGAGACCGTCCCCAGGGCTATCCCGAACTTCATTCGTCAGGTGCTGGCCGGTCGCCCTCCCCAGGTGGCGATCGCCGATGACGCTCGCGACTACATCCACGTCGACGACGTCGCCGGGGCGATCGTGGCCGTGCTGGCGGCGTCATTACCCGACTGCAGCACTGAAGCAGCGACGAGCCGACCGGCCCTCGAGATCGTCAACGTCGCCACGGGCCGGGCGACGACGACCGGAGAGCTTGCCGGTCTGGTCGCCTCGGCCGCCGGATCCGATCTCGCCGCCGAGGTGGGCGAGCCGACGCGTGAGCCGCAGATGGTCGTCCTCGACCCGTCAAAGCTCGAGGCATGGACCGGGTTTCGCCCGTCGATATCCCTGGAGGACGGCTTGGCCGATGAGCTCGAATGGTTCCGGTCCCGGCCCCATCTCTGGGACGACACGGCACAGGCGGGCGACGGCCACCAGATCGGAACTCCATCGGTCGAGGAGCGGCCGTGACCTCGGGAGTCGAAGCGCGTACGGGAAACGAGGGGCCCACCGCCGAGCAGGCCGTCGAATCGGTCGATGAGACCGGTCTGATGGAGAACCTCAGCTGGAGCATGGCGGCGGAGGCCGTCAGGCTGGTCAGTTCCTTCGCTGCTTTTCTCCTCCTTGTCAGGGTGTACCGCCCGGTCGACTTCGGTCGGCTGATGGCCACCACGGCCCTGTTCGCCACGCTGTTCCCGCTGGCCAGTGTCGGAGGTGGCTGGTTGGTGCTGCAGCGGGTGACCAAGGACTGCTGGAGTACCCGCAATGCCCTTGCCATGACCTCCGGGCTCACGGTGGTCGGCTCGCTGGTCATCGGGTCGATCGCTCTCGTGCTTCGCCCACTCATCCTGCCCCAGATGCCGCCCCACCTGTTCATCGGTGTGGCGGTCAGCGAGATGCTCCTCATGGGCCTGGTCGAGGTCACCCTGTTCGCCGCTCAGGCCACGGAACGGCTGATGGCCAAAGCCGTCGCCTGGTCGGTGTACGGCCTCGGTCGGGCGGCCGCGGCCGGTGTGCTGCTGGTGGTCACCGACGACACCGGTCTCGGTTCCTGGATCGCCATCACCATCGGTCTCGGGGCGGTCGTGCTGACCGCGGCCCAGCTGGCGACCGTCGGAGGCCTGGTCGCTCCGGCGCTTCCTCGCTGGGTCGACGTGCGGGACGGTCTCCCCTACAGCGTCGGTTTCGGGGCCGAACGCCTGCTCGCCACGACCGACAACATACTTCTCGTCCGCTTCGACTATGTCGCCGAGGCCGGACTCTACGCAGCCGCCCGCCGGTTGATGACCGTGTCCCTCGCCCCGTGCATGGCTGCACTCCACGCCGTCAGCGCCCGTCTGTGGCGGGCGGGGTCCCGGTCGATCGTCGACGCCCGGCGTTTGGCCTTTCGCTACACCGCCTACGGTGCGGCGTACGGGTTGGCCACCATCGTCGCCTGGCTCCTGCTCGGCGACACCATCACGGCGGTGCTCGGCGAGACCTACGCCGAGTCGGCCGACATCATCCCCTGGTTGAGCGTGCTCCCGGCACTGACCGTGTTGGAGATCTTCGCCGCCACGGCCCTCACCGGTGCCGGGCTCCACAATCGACGTGTTGTTCTGACCGTGTTCGTCGGCGCCCTCAATGTCGTCCTCAACGTGCTGTGGATCCCGGACTCGGGTTGGCGGGGAGCGGTCTTCGCATCGTTGTGCAGCTCCGCCGTCTACGTCGTGCTGTTGTGGACCGTCCTCGCCCATGCAGCCGGCTCGTGGCCGACCCGCCGACCGGACGTTGCTGCGCCGGCGGGCGTGGAAAGAACCCGACTCGAACGAACGGAGATGCCATGACCGTGACCGAAGCGGAGAGCAGGGCCGGCGCCACCGCGTCGGCCTGGGATCGTGCCGTGGTGGGGCTTCCCGGCGGCACCGTCTATCAGAGTTCGATGTGGGCGAAGGCGAAGGGGGACCGGGTGGCGTCCCGCATCGTGCGGCTCGACGGCGACGTGCCGGGCTCGAAGGCCGGCGCTCAAATGCTCATCCGGCGGCTCGGGCCGTTGACGCGAGCCGCCTACGTCCCCTACGGACCGCTGTTCGAAGCAGGACCGACCGGCACCGAGGAGGTCGCCCCGATCATCGCCGCCATCGAACGGGCCGCCCGCACCGCCGGCTGCGCCGTTCTCCTGATACAACCGGCCCGGGGCGACCATGTGACGGCCGACGCGCTCGTCGCGCTCGGCTACTCCCGGGCCCCGGTCGATGTGGCGACCTCCGCTGCGCTGGAGGTCGACCTCGGCGCCCCGGACGAGGAGATCTTCAGCCGCCTCGCCAAATACCGGCGGAAGAACGTACGACGATCCAGTCGTCGGGGCGTCACCCTCGTCATGGGGACACGCGAGGATCTCCCGAGACTGGCCGAGCTGAACCAGCTGTCGGCCCGGCGCCAGGGCTTCCTGCCCATGTCCCTTCCCTACCTCGAGCGGCAGTGGGATGCGCTCCATCCCGGCGGACATCTGCAGCTGTTCCTGGCCCGTCTGCACGGACGAACGGTGGCCGCCGGCACGATGCTCGGTTTCGGCGGTCTCGCCGAGTTCAAGTTGACGGGGTGGGACGGTTCGGATCTCGCCCGTACGTGCTATGTCAACGAGGCGCTGAACTGGGCGATGATCAGTTACGCCAACGCGGCCGGGTACCAGGTCTTCGACCTGGGGGGCCTTCCCCGCGACCTGGCGCTGAAGGCGGTGGACCTCGGCATCGATGAGGCGATGCGGGGAACCGGGTCGCAGTTCAAGAACGGCTGGGGAGGTGAGGTGGCCGTCCATCCTGCGACCCATCAGAGGATTCTCAGACCGGTCGGCCATCTGACGTACGGGATCGGGTCACGGCTGCTCGGCGACTCGGGCTGGCGGGGAAGATTGGTCAACGTTGTGAGGCGAACATGAATCTGCAATTGAAAGTCAAGGTCGAGCCGGCACTCGAGGCCTGCGATCCGTGCCGGGACGATCGCTGGAGGCAGTTGACCGACACACACGGTCATCTCTTCCACAGTCCGTCCTGGCTCGGCAGCCTGCGGGATGCCTACGGGCTGGAGCCGAAGGCGATGCTCGTCGGCGAAGGGGGTCTGGCCTGGGTGGATGTCCAGGACATGCGAGGACGCAGGGTGCGCTCCCTTCCCTTCAGTGACTTCGGCGGACCCGTCGGACCGGTGGAGACCGGCAACCTGATCTCGACCATCAGCGGCAGTTGGAACCGGGAGACGCCGGTTGGAATGCGTCTGATCGTCGGTCGGCCGGCCTATCGCCGGCCCGACGTGGAAGTGCTCATCGAAAGGGCCGGGCTGTCCGCATCCGGTTCGCTGGCCTGGCACTGGACCGATCTCGTCGGCCAAAACGGGTATGGCGACGGGGGCGAAGACGTCGATCCGATGTGGAAGGCGTTGTCATCCAACGCCCGCCAGAACATACGTAAGGCCCGGCGAAGTGGTGTCGTCGTGAGCGTCGACGACTCCCCCGAATCGCTGGCGACCTTCCGCCTCCTTCATCAGCGTCTCCGCCGCGGCAAGTATCGTCTCCTCTCCCAACCCCAGGCCTTCTTCGATGCCTTGGGACATCATTTCGGCGACGGACGATTGGCAGTGGTCCTGGCCTGGAGCAACGGCCAACCGGTCGCCGGTGTGCTCCTCCTTCGGCACCGGGACTGGGCCTACTACAAGTTCAATGCCTCCAATCAGGAAGGCTGGGCGCTGCGGGCCAATGATCTCGTCATGTGGTCGGCGTTGCAGACGGCGCGAGCATGGGGCTGTCGTCGGTTCGACCATGGAGTGAGCGACCTCGATCAACCGGGCTTGATCCGTTACAAGTCGAAGTACGCTTCAGGGGCCGGTGAAGTGGTGGTCCTCAATCAGCCGGCCACCAGGTCGACCTGGCGAGACCGCCAGATCGACCGTGGATTGTCGACCGTGACCCGAATGATGACCTCCCCCCGCTGCCCGGAGGCATTTGCGGAGCGAAGCAGCCGGTTCCTGTACCGGTTGTTCTGCTGACCGTGGCCGATCAGCGACCGATCAGCCCTTGGCGTTCTCGAAGGCGTCGGAGTAGTTGATCTCGAAGTCGCCGGTGTCGGCGATCTCCTCGACGTTGTCGAGCCCTCCCGGTAGCACGCTCGGGTCGGTCAGGAAGACGTTGAGCTCGTCGTCCAACATGTCGATGGCGGCGCTGTTCGGCGTGCCGTAGTAGTTCCAGTTCGACAGCGCTGCTCCCTGTTCGCCGTCCAACATCCAGTTGATGAAGGTGTGGGCGGTGCAGGGGTGGGGGGCGTCGAACGGGATGACCATGTTGTCGATCCAGCGGGTGCCTCCCTCCTCGGGCACGAAGAACACGTACCGGCTCGGATCATCCATCTCCAGGAACTGGGTGAACATGTCGCCGGAATAGCCGTGGGCGATCACCGATTCACCGGACGTCAACAGCTCGTCAGACGAGTCGGTGTCGAAGCGCAACAGGTTGCCCTTCGTCGATTCGATCAGAGCCTGGGCCTCGTCGAGTTCATCCTGGTCGGTGGTGTTGAGCGAGTAGCCGAGGGCCTTGAGTGCGGCGCCAAGTGTTTCGCGGGGGTCGTTGAGCAGGGTGATCTTGCCGGCGGCTTCGGCCGGCACGGCGTCACCGAAGACGAGGTCCCAAGTGCGAGGGAAGTCGGTTCCGACCACCGCGGTGTCGACCGCCAGACCGGTGTAGCCCCACTGGTAGGGGACCGAGTAGGCCTGATCGGGGTCGTAACTCGGATTGGCGAAGTCGTCGGAGATGTTCGACGCGTTGGGGATCAGGTCGAAGTTGAGCGGCTGGACGAACCCGCCGTCGATCATGATGCCGACCATGTAGTCGGACGGGACGACGACGTCGTAGCCCGAATTGCCGGCCGAGACGACGGGCAGCATGGCCTCGTTCGAGTCGTATTCGGTCATGGTCGCCTCGATGCCGTACTCGTCGGCGAAGGCGTCGAGCTGCTCGGGGTCGATGTACTCGGCCCAGTTGTAGAGGGCCAGCGATCCGTCGGTTTGCCCGAGCTCGCATTCCCCGGCCGCCGATTCGGTTCCGGAGTCTCCTCCGCAGCCGGCAAGGATCAAGGTGAACGCGGCGATCACCGCAGTCCACCGCACGCGTGATGAGGTCATGTGTCTCCCTTTGTGTTGGTTCTCTGTTTGATTCCGTCGGGCCGGCCCGACGGCCTAGCTTGTCTACGTCGCGTCGTCGCCCCGGAGCCGTTGGGTCAGTAGCGACAGCGCCACCAGAGCCATCGACGCCACGAGCATGACGACCGACACCGCATTGATCAGCGGGGTAACGCCCTTTCGGATCAGACTGAAAACATACACCGGAAGCGTGCTCCATCCGCCACCGGTGACGAACTGGGTGATCACCACGTCGTCGAGCGACAACGTCATGGCCAGCAACCCGCCACCGAGGATGCCGGGCATGATCAGCGGCAGGGTGATGTGGCGGAACGCCTGCCAGCGGGATGCGTACAGGTCCATGGCGGCTTCCTCCAGCGTGTCGTCCATACCGGACAGACGGGCCCGCACCACGATCGAGACGAAGCTGATGCAGAACGCGATGTGGCTGAGCGCGATCGTGCCGAAACCCTTCGAGAAGCCGAACCAGTTGGCCGCCTGGGCGAAGAACAGCAGCAGCATCACCGCCATGGTCACGTCCGGAATGATGACCGGCAGGTAGAGCAGCGCATCGAACACCCGTTGGCCCCGGAAGCGGAACCGTTCGAGCGCCAGCGCACTCATGGTGCCGAGAACGACCGAGACGAGGGTGGCCACGATCGCGATGCGAACCGAGTTCCACAGCGCTCCGGTCAGCTCACTGTCGGCGGCGAAGTCGGCGTACCACGAGGTGGTGAAACCGCCCCACACGCTCGCGTTGCGGCTGTCGGAGAACGAGAAGATGATCAGCACGAGGATGGGTGCGTAGAAGAAGAAGTAGACCAGCCACGACGTTGCGGCCAGGGTGCCCTTGGTCCAGCCCCGGGGTTCGATGATGCCGCTCACCGCGCCGACCTCCCCCCGGTTGTTCTGTGCGCCGCCCGCCCGGGTTTCCGGGTCTGGGACGCACCGATGGGGAGGGGTGGCAACTGGTCGCCGATCACAGTGTGCGACCTCCCTTGCGGAAGTAGACGATGGTGGCGGCCAGCATGAACACCATCAGCACCGTCGACATCGCCGCCCCGAACGGAAGGTTCCGGGCCGTCAGGAACTGGGTCACGATGTAGGAACCGAGCATGGTGGTTCCCGTACCGCCCAGAATCTGCGGGGTCACGTAGGCGCCGAGGGAGGGGATGAACACCAGAATCGAGCCGGCGATCACGCCCGGCAGCGACAGCGGCCACAGCACGTGACGAAACGACTGGATCCCATTGGCGTAGAGATCCCGGCTGGCCTCCAGGAGTCGGCCGTCGATGCGCTCGATCGAGGCGTACAGCGGCAGGATCATGAACGGCAGGAACCCGTAGACGAGGCCGAGCACCACGGCGGCCTGGGTGAACAGCACCCTGGTCGGTCCGAAGCCGAGGAACTCGGCCACCCGGCTCAGCGGCCCGTCGGTTCCGAGGATCACGTACCAGGCGTAGTTGCGAACCAGGAAGTTGGTCCAGAACGGGATCATCACGAACACCAGCATCACGTTGCGAACCGTCTCCGACCGGGTCGCCATGTAATAGGCGAACGGATAGGAGACCACCAGGCAGATGACCGTTGTGAGGATGGCCAGACCCGCCGAGCGCACGATGATCGTGCGGATCAGCTCATCGTTCAGATCCACATAGGAGTCGAGATTGAAGCTGGTGAGGTCGGCGCCGCCGAACCGATCGCGGGTGGCGAACGAGTAGATGACGACGGTCACCAGCGGAATGGCGAAGAAGACGATGAGGTAGGAGTAGGCGGGCAGGGCGATGAGCAGGCCCCGGAGTCGTTCCTGGCGGATGTTGGCCGCCTCGAACTCGGGCGTGGCCGCCTCACCTTCGATGAACAGCTCGACGCCGATGTCGTCTCGTTCGTTGACGGCGACCATTCAGTCGGCCACCACCCAGTTCGACGACCGGTCCCACCAGATGGACACGTCGTCGCCCGGGCGGAACCGCCCGTGCGACCCGACGGCCGGCGCTCGCACCTCCAGGTCGATCCAGTCGACGCTCACGTGATAGTCGATGGCGTGTCCGAGGTAGACCGCGGTGGCCACGACCCCGTCGAGGCTGTCGGCCCGATGCTCGGTGGGAACCGAGCCCCGGGAACCGATCGAGATCGCCTCCGGGCGCAAAGACATCGCCACCGGCGTGCCGGCGGGGTAGTCGGACGGGGCCAGCACCTTGGAGCCGTTGCCGAGCACGATCATGTCACCGTCGCCCACGGTGGCCTCGATCAGGTTCGTCTGACCGATGAAGTCGGCCACGAACCGGTTGGCGGGTCGCTCGTAGAGCTCCTCGGCGGAACCGACCTGCAGCAGGCGACCGTTGTGCATCACCGCAATGCGGTCGCTCATGGTGAGTGCCTCCTCCTGATCGTGGGTCACGAACACGAAGCTGACCCCCAGTTCCCGCTGCAGGCTCTTCAATTCGAGTTGCATCTCCTGGCGGAGTTTGAGATCGAGGGCACCGAGGGGTTCGTCGAGGAGCAACACCTTCGGCTGGTTGACCAGTGCTCGGGCCAGCGCCACCCGCTGCTGTTGCCCGCCCGACAGCTGCGACGGCTTGCGTTTCTCCATCCCGCCGAGCTGCACCAGGTCGATCAGCGCGATGGCTTTGGCCGCCGCGGTTGCCTTGTCGACTCCCTGCATGCGGAGCCCGAAGCTGACGTTGTCGAGCACGGTCATGTGGGGGAACAGGGCGTAGTTCTGAAAGACGGTGTTGACCGGCCGCTTGTTGGGCGGGAGGGTTCCAACCTCGTCGCCGAAGATCTTCAGGCTGCCGGAGGTGGGGAACTCCAGACCCGCGATCATCCGCAGGGTCGTGGTCTTGCCGCAGCCCGACGGTCCGAGCATCGCGAAGAACTCACCGTCGGCGATCGACAGGTCGATGTCGTCGACGGCAACCACCTCACCATCGCCGCTCCCGAAGCGTTTGGTCACACCTCGAATCGAAACGGCGTCGACCGCGTTCGTCACCTCACCACCCTTGACATCACCCGCGACGTGGGCCACGCCGGCCTCTGCCATCGGTGTCTCTCCTCATCTGTCCTGTTACGCCTCTCGTGTTACGCCGCCATTGTTCGCCGCGTTGTTTCGCCCGGTCGGACGCGCCGGCCAACTACGTCGATGCCGCCGGATTGTGCCACACGATCAGAGCGGCGTAGTTGTTGACGGCCGGATCCGTGATGTAGTTCACGAGCGCCGGTCCGAGTTCGAATCCGTTCGCTACCTGGAAACTCAGAGTCGGGTCGTACAGGTCGCCGCGCCCCACTGCATCAATGTACTCATCGGCGGACATCGTGTCGAGATGTTCGGCGTATCCCGGCATCACGCCGCCGGCCACGATGCCGAGGAGCCCGAGATCCCGGCAGACCTTCTTCCGGAGGGCGTAGATCTCGCGACCGATGCCGCGGCGGCGGTACTCGATCCGGGTCGAGATACCGGTGCCGTAGTACCAGCGACCGTCGGGAACATCGCCGCTGTCGTCGGGTGTGTGGCCCACGATGTCGTGAATCGTGTGCTGGGGCTTGTCGAGATCGAAGTTGGTGCGTACACCGAGACCCATCGACACCAGCTTCGCCCCACCACCGTCATCGGCACCGGGTTCGACGTCGAATCCGGCAAAACAGCCCAGGCCGAAATCGGTGGCCAGGGCCCTCAGTTCCACCCGGTTGTAGAGGTCCTTGGGGTCGGCGGTGGGGTAGGACGCCAATTCGAGGGCTTCCAGTTCGTCGGCCCAGCGGGCCACGATCGTGGCGTAGTGGAGGCCGCTGCGGGCGCCGATGGCAACCACCGGTTCGCCGTCGACGGTTCGGCCGGCGAGCAGGTCCGGATCGGTCACCAAAACCGGCGAGTCGATGTGGTCGGTCATCGATCGTTCACCGGTTCACCGACGGCATCGGAACAAGCTGGTAGTCGTTGTGCGACGGCGGCCCCCAGCAGGCCCAGAAGTCGCCGGTGGCGGGCCGCATCACGGCCGCCCCCGACGATTCGATGCGGTAGGGGTCGAAGGGGACCTGGCAGATGGCTTCGGGATCGCGGGTGAGGGCGAAGAGCCGCTCCTCGTCGATCGGCCCGTCGGCCAGGAGATCGGTGGCCCGTTGCAGCCTGGCCGCCGAGCTGGCCAGGAGAGCGTGGTCGCGCGTGCCCTCGACAGCCCGGGCTTCGTCGCTGAGCACATGGTTGGTGTGGATCAGAGGTTCGCCGTCGAGCTTCGTGACGACCCGCGCCGTGGGCATCGCCTCCACGTTGTAGCCGACTCCATCCGCATCGAAGATCAGGTAGTTGTGGGCCCCGGCCAGATCGGCGGCGAGCAACAGGTTGAGCGCATCGTCGGCCGACTCCCGTTCGAGCATCGCCCGCACCACGGTGGGCCAGGTCACGCCGCGGGTTCCGTCGATGCAGACCAGGTTGTTGATGCCGACGCAGACGCCCAGCTCGTTCATGCCGATCTGCCCGAGGCAGCCGGTGGTGGTGAAGACCAGCGCCGCCGGTGCGTCGGCGGGGGTGAGCCGGAGCAACAGGACGAAGTCGGTTGCCGTGTCGTGCATGTCCCAGGTCTGCCCGTAGTAGCCGCGGCGACCGTCGGTGCCTTCGTCACCCCGGGCCTTGGGAACGATCACGGCGGTGCAGTCGTCCTCGATCACCGTGGCGGGATGGTCGCCACCGGTCACGGCCCGCACCGTGTCGACGAAATCGGTGAAGCCACCGACCACCACCGCCTCGGCCGCCGTGATGCCGGCGGCGTCGGCCAGCGCCATCATCTCGGCGTGCAGGCCCGGGTGGAAGTTCTCGTGGGCACCCAGCATCGACTCGGCAATGTCGAGGACGTCGCCGGACGGGATGGGGCCGTTGGTCCAGCGGCCGCCGGCGACCAGCGCCACCCGCTCCGCGGCGTAGGCCCGGATCTCGTCCGCATGGGCGAGACCGTGTTGGCGGCCGATCTCGGCCGGAGATCCGGCGAGATCGACAACTCGAATCGGTGGACGCTTCACACTTCCCACTTCCTGTCGAGGCTGACGACTGCCACCATTCTACGCCACGGCAACGAACCCGTGACCAGCGACCCCCTCTCGAACTTTTGCGGGTTGGCGGCCCACCCGAACCAAACATTGGCTGGATGGCGACCCGGCAGCGGGTCGCCATCCCACAAAAAGTTGACGCGGTGTGAGCCGGCGGAAAGTCCGGCAGCACGGCGCAGCTGCATACAGTGTGGCGATGGATCTTTCCGAAGCCGTCACAACAGCGCTCTGGCTCGCTCGGCTCGACCCTCCCGTCCGGCATCGGCCTGATCTCGATGCGCAACCGGAGGCGGCCGACGCCGACGTCGCCATCATCGGTGGAGGGTTCAGCGGACTCTGGACGGCCTACTATCTGATCCGGGCCGACCCGTCGTTGCGGGTCACGGTCATCGAGCGGGAGTTCTGCGGTTTCGGGGCGTCGGGCCGCAACGGCGGTTGGGCCATCGGGGAGTTGGCCGGCCCGCTCGAGTGGTACGCCCGGCGTTCCACCCAGGCCGAGGCGATGCGCCTCGCCCGTTCGGTCTTCGACGCCGTCGACGAGATCGGCCGGGTTTCCGAGGTCGAAGGGATCGACTGCCACTACGCGAAGGGGGGCACCATTCGCGTCGCCCGAAACCGGCCCCAGGCCCTGCGTCAGCACGACGAGATCGCCCATCACCGCTCCTGGGGGTTCACCACCGACGAGATCCGGTTGTTGACCGCCGATGAGGCCACCCAACTCATCGGGGCCAGTCGGGTTCACTCCGGCATCTACTTCGCCCCGACCGCGGCCCTCGACCCGGCCCGACTCGTTCGAGGACTGGCCGACGTCGTCGAGAAGGCGGGGGTTCGGATCGTCGAGGAGACGGCGGTCACCGGGTTCGAGCCCCATCGGGTGATGACCGACCAGGGCGATGTGCGAGCCGAGGTCGTCGTGCGGGCGACCGAGGCCTACACCAGGGATCTGAAGGGGCACCGGCGGGATGTGTTGCCGGTCTACTCGCTGATGGTGGCGACCGAACCGCTGACGGCGGAGCAACTGGCGGCCGTTCGTCTCGACGACCGGCCGACCTTCGCCGACGACCGCTTCATGGTCGTTTACGGACAGCGAACCGCGGATGACCGGATCGCCTTCGGCGGTCGGGGTGTCCCGTACCTGTTCGGCTCACGGATCGCCCGCAGCGCCGAACTGCACATGCCGTCACATCAACTCATCGCCGAGACACTCATCGAGCTGCTACCGGCGCTGGAGGGCATCACCTTCACCCATCGTTGGGGCGGGGTGCTCGCCGTTCCCCGCAACTGGATTCCCGGTCTCACCTTCGATCGGCGGAACGGCCTCGGCAGCCTGGGCGGCTACGTCGGCGAGGGCGTCACGGCGTCGAACCTCGCCGGGCGGACCATGGCGGACTTGATCATCGGTGCCGACACCGAGCGAACCAGCCTGCCGTGGGTCGGGGCCACGGCCCGCCGTTGGGAGCCGGAGCCGCTGCGCTGGCTGGGCGTGCGATCGAGCCGTCGTCTCCTGGGTGCCGCCGATGAACGGGAGGACACCACCGGCCGGGAGGCGAAGCTGGCCTACAAGGTGTCACGCTTCCTTCGCGGCGCCGGCCGCTGACCTCTTCACCGGGGTACCCGTCGATGCTTCAACCGGTGTGACGGACGCGATGCGCCATGGCATTTTGGTCGAGTATGGGCAATACTGAGCGCTGCGGGTACGAGTCTCCCGCCGACACGGGCTTGCTGGGTATACGGCTCGGTTGAGGACAACAGGGCGCATATGGTGACCAAGACGACGACGTCGGCTGGGCTTGAGACAACTCCATCGGTGGTCGAGGGTGGGACGAAGTTGAGCACGTTCGGCGGCGTGTTCACCCCCAGCGTCCTGACCATTCTCGGACTCGTTCTGTTCCTGCGGCTCGGCTACGTCACCGGATCGGTCGGTCTGGCCGAGATGCTGGTGATTCTGGGGCTGTCGACGCTGGTTTCGGTGCTCACCACGTTCTCCCTCGCCGCCCTGGCCACCAACCTCAGGGTTGGCGGTGGCGGCGTCTACTTCCTCATCTCCCGCACCCTGGGCCCGGCGTTCGGCGGCGCCATCGGCCTGGTGCTCTACGTGGCCATGTCGATCTCGATCGCGTTCTACGCCATCGGTCTCGGCGAGGCGGTGGCCAGCATCGTCGCGATCGACGATCCGTTCTTTCCCCGTCTCGTTGCGCTTGGCGCGATTCTGTTCCTGCTCGGCGTGGCCTGGCTGGGTGCCGACATCGCCACGAAACTCCAGTACGTGGTGATGGTGTGCCTCGTCTTGGCCATCGTCGGCTACATGGTCGGGGTGGTCGGCCATCTCGAACCGTCGCTCCTGGTCGAGAACTTCTGGCGGCCCCCGGACGGGGAGGGCGTCTCGATGTGGGTCGGATTCGCCATCTTCTTCCCGGCGATCACCGGCTTCACCCAGGGCGTCGCCATGTCGGGTGACCTGAAGACGCCGTCGCGCTCGATAAGCGTCGGAACGTTCGGGGCCATCGCGGTGTCCACCGTCGTCTATCTCGTGGTGATCTTGACGTTGGCCATGGTCGTCCCACTCGAGGCGCTGCGGGATGACACGGCCATCATGCGTCGCCTTTCCCTGACGCCCTGGTTGGTCGACGTCGGCGTGGTCGCTGCAACGCTGTCGTCCGCGGTGGCATCCATCGTCGGGGCGCCCCGGGTGTTGCAGCGGCTGGCTGCCGACCGGCTGATCAAACCGCTGGAGCCGTTCGCGGTCGGTGCCGGTCCGGCCGACAACCCGCGCCGAGGTGTGGTACTCAGCGCGGGCATCGCACTGGCCACGGTCGCGCTGGGTGATCTGAACCTGGTCGCGCCGGTGATCTCGATGTTCTTCCTCGTCTCCTACGGGTTGATCAACTACGCCACCTACTCGGAGGCCCGGGCCGCCAGCACCTCGTTCCGGCCCCGGTTTCGGTTCTTCGACTGGCGGCTCAGCCTGGCCGGCACCGCGGCCTGTCTCGGCACGATCGTGGCCATCAACCCGCTGGCCGGCATCGTGGCCGGCGCTGCCCTTTTCTGGTTGTACCGCTACCTGTCCCGCACGGTGCAACAGGCCCGCTGGGCCGACAGCACCCGCGGCTTCCATGCCTCGAATCTCCGCACGAACCTGGCCAACTTCAGCATGCAGACCGACACGACCCGCGACTGGCGGCCCTGCACCGTGGCGTTCGCCCCCCGCGACCCGACCCGTCGTCAACGGTTGTGTGAGGTCGCCCAGTGGCTCGAGGGGGGAGCCGGATTCACCACGGTGGCCCGCATCGTGGTCGGCAGGGGCCCGATGGTGCGGAAGATCGCCGGGCGCATCGACCTCGAACTGCAGCAGGAGTTGAGCGATCGGGAGGGCACCATCTACGGGCGGGTGCTGGCCGCCGACACACTCGATGGCGGGGTCAGCGCGATGCTGCAGGCTCACGGCATTGGCTCACTGCGGGCCAATATGGTGCTCACCAGCTGGTTCGAGGACGATTGTGACCGGGAGAATGCCGTCGACCACGGTTCGATGATCCACACCGCTATTCGCCACGGCTGCAATGTGGGGATCGTGCACACCCCCGATGCCGGGTGGGCCCGCTTGTATCACGCCGCGGGCGGGTCGACGGCGCCCACGATCCGGGTGTGGTGGTCCGACGACCACACGGGTCAGCTCCTCACGATGCTGGCCTGGATGTGTACCCGGGGTTCGATGTGGAACGGTGCCGGGATCGAGGTGCTGGTCGAGAGTGACGATGTGGTCGACCGGGATCGCGTCGCCACGCTGATCGACGAAGCCCGCCTGTCGGCCACCGTCGCCGGTTTGGCCTCGCCGTCGGACTTCAGCCGCCTGACCCAGTCGGCCGACCTGGTCTTTGCTCCGGTCCGGGTGCGTCACGGCCAACCGCTGGGCCCCGGCGATCTCCCTCTCGACAACCTGGTCGGTGATCTCGGCGTGGCCGTGTTCGCCCACGCGCCGTCGCCGTTCGAGCTCGACGTGCAGCCCGACGACACCGACCTCGCTGCGGTGGCCGCGGCCCATGACCGAGCCTCCGAGCTGTCGGCCCGGGCCGAGCAGCTCAGCCAGGAGGCGGCCACACTGCTCGTGACCGCTGAACTGGCTCGTATGGATGCACAGGACGGTCACACGAGCGATGTGGAAGCCACCGAAGCAGCCGAGGCGGCGGCCCGCCGGGCCCAGCGAACCTATGTCGATGCCCGGACCAGAGCCGATGAGGCGTGGCGGTTGGTGCGGGAACTCGACCCCAATGCGGCCACCGATGCGCCCAAGCCCGACGACTGGATCGGTGCGGCGGGTGGGCGCCGCAACGGAAACTAGATCTGGTCGGTCGCCTTGCCGGTGCCCTGGCGCCGGTCGAGCGCCGGAACGTCGACGATCTCGATCTCGGGCCCGAGGGCGGCGCCGATCAGTTCGAGGCGGTCTCCGCTCCAGAATCGGCCGGGATCGTACCAGTTGGGCGGGCGGTTGTCGTCGAGCAGACCCATGCGCTGATAGGTGAGCGCAACCTGCTCGGCGCAGTAGAGGTCTTCGAGCGACACCGGCTGACGGAAGCGCCCCTTGACCCAGCGCACGCCCAGCGACAACGTCTTCGGAAACGGCCGGTCTATCAGCTCGTTGACGGCGGCCAGGGCGGCGTCCTCCATCTCCCGGGAGGCTTCGATGTCAAGCTGGCGAAGCCAGGCCCGTTGGCCGTAGCGATGGACCCAGTTCGAGACGGCATCCTCGAGTCGGTGCAGCTGCGGGCCGCGTTTGCGGGTCCCGGTCCAGACGTCGGGAAGTGAACGGCCGAGTTCGCCGTGCCACAGCAGGGGCGGGAGGTCGTCGATGGCGACCGCCATGCCCACGTGGTTGACCGGACTGTTGGTGGCGACGCGGATCACCCGATCGGCGGGGCTGTGACCGCGAAACAGCCAGATGTCGCCGGTGCCGGTTGTCGCTGCGGCATCCGCCAGGGAAAGAGTCTGTGCCACGCTGGCCTACCATAGGGCACGTGAACGCCTGGAAGCTGCTTGGTCTGGCCGGTCTGGCCGGCGTCGCCACCGCCACCGGTGTCGCCGTCGCCCGTCGACGGCGAACCTGGGACGATGTCGAGCCCGACGAACTGCGCAACAGACTCCACGAGCGGTTGCGGAATTCGACATCGGAAGCCTGACGGCAACCGGCGGATGACCCTCACGGGGGACTGGAGTCACCGGTCGGGTTGTGTACGTCGCCGGAGGGTCAGGCCCCGGGTGGGGGAGCGACGGAGCGGTCGCTGACCCAGTTGCCGTGGAAGCCGAACGGCACACGCTGGGGGAGGGGGATCCGGGCCACGTAGCCCCGGTCGAGGTCGCGGGCGTCCATCACGACGAACTCGGCGCCGGCCTCGTTCTGGTCGTGGACGAAGGTGAGCAGCCACCCGTCGTCCTCGGATTCGCCGCCGTCGCGGGCCACGAACACCGCTTCACCGGCGGCTCGACCCGGGCCGTGATCGAACTCGATGCGGTCGCCGGTCTCCAGATCGTGTTTGATCGTCGTCCATCGCCTGCCGGGTTCGTTGGACACGCCGACGCAGTAGCCGAACCGATAGGGCTTGGTCGACAGCGAGCCCCGTGCCCGGGGGACTTCGTTGGGGCTGTGGTCGATCACCGTGACCGAGGCGGACCGGCGGGCCGGGTCGAGTTCCCACCGCTCGAGCCGCGGCAGGTTCTCGAACGGTCCGAGGATGTCGGCGTCGAACATCGTGTCGAACACGCAGAGGTCGATGACGACGCCGCCGTCGGCGGTGTCGTAGGAGTTCATCGGGTGGTAGGAGTAGCCGATCGGCACGTCGATCCAGCTGATGTCGTCCGGGCCGCCGCTGCGGGGCAGGAGGCCCACCCGGTTGCCGTGGTCGGGATTCCAGCGGAACGGGAATCGGCCGGAGAAGGCCAGGTCGAGATCGACCGTGCAGGGCTGATCGAACACGACGGCGTAGCGCTCGGTGAGCGCCATGTCGTGCAACATGGTCATGCCGGGAAGCGGGATGTCGACGGTGCGACTCACGAGGCCGTCACGGCCGACGACCACGTACTGGACGTGATCCATCCATTGAGCCCAGGCGTACACCATGGCGTGCATCTCGCCCGAATCCGGGTCGAACCGGGGGTGGGCGGTGAACGCTCCGGGGAGCGTTCCGTCGAAGTCGTTACGGGCGATGGTGTCGAGGTCGTAGGTCAGCTCGACGGGGGTGGCGCCGGCCTCCATCATCGCCCAGGTTCGCCCCGCGAAGCCGCCGACATTGGTGTTGGGACCGAAGCCGGTTCCGCTCCAGTTGGGGCCGTCGATGTCGGGCTCGCCCCGTAGGCGGCCGAGGTTGGCCGAGCCGACGTACCGGTTGCGGTACCACTCGGCTCGCCCTTCCCGCAGGCGGATGCCGTGGACCATACCGTCGCCGGTGAACCAGTGATGGGTTGCGTGGTCGACGTGATGCGCCGGGTTGGGGCCGTTGCGGAGATAGCGGCCGTTGAGTTCGGCCGGCAGCTCGCCGACGACCGGCAGGTCGAAGGCCGTGACCTCTTCGGTGACCGGGGCGTAGTTTCCGGCCAGGTACATGTTGACGTCGGTTGTGGTCATGGGCGATCGGCTCCGAGGATGGTTGCTGTAACTAAGTTATAGGTTTATAACTTAGTTACAGATGGTCACCCGGTCAACCCCCGACATGAGGCACACACTGCTCGACGCGGCGCTCCACGTGCTCCAGCACGACGGTGCGGCTGCTCTCACCTTGCGCAACATCACCGAGAGGGCCGGCTGCTCGACCACGGGCATCTACACGTACTTCGGGGGGAAACACGGTCTGGTCGAGGCCATCTATCTCGACGGGTTCGAGTCGTTCGACCGAGCGCTGTCCCCGTTCTACGAGGTCGGTGACCTCCTCGGGGCCGGGCGGGCCTACCGAACCTGGGCCCTGTCGAACCAGATGCACTATCTGGTGATGTTCGGCAGCGCCGTGCCGGACTTCGAACCGAGCGAGATGGCAGCCGTCCGTGCCGGTCGCTCGTTCGTCGACCTCGTCGACGCCGTCCGGATAGCCGGCGCCGACGACCCCGAGACCTCCGCCTACCATCTCTACGCCACCGTCCACGGCTACGTGATGCTCGAATTGATGGGCATGGGTCCGGTCGAGCCGACCCAACTCGACAGGCGCTATGAGGAGGGTCTTCGACGTGCCTTGGCCGGAATCCGGCCGAGTCCGAGCCGGACCTGACGGCCCGTGGTCCCATCACAGGTCGCCCGGGACACCGGGTTCCGTCACCACCTCAGACCGGGGACGGGCGGCTAGTGTGGATCAAAGCATGACGACGACCGCTCCCACGATTCTCGAGAGCCTCAACCCGGCCCAACACGATGCCGTGACCCACAGCGGTGGTCCGCTGCTGGTGGTGGCCGGCGCCGGTTCGGGCAAAACCCGGGTGCTGACCCGGCGCATCGCCTGGCTGATCGACGAGGGCGTCTCACCGTTCGAGATCCTGGCCATCACCTTCACGAACAAGGCGGCCGACGAGATGAAGTACCGGGTGGGCGCCCTGGTCGGCCCGGTGGCCGAGAAGATGTGGGTGTCGACCTTCCACTCCGCGTGCGTTCGGATCCTTCGCCGCGAGGCCGACATCATCGGGTTCCCATCGAACTTCACCATCTACGACCAGGCCGACGCGGTCCGCCTGACCGGCTATGTCATCCGGGATCTGGGCCTCGACCCGAAGCGCTACCAGCCCCGGGCGGTCCACGCCATCATCTCCTCGGCCAAGAACGACGGGTTCGACGACGCCGCCTTCGCGGCCCGAGCCGACGTGCGCGAGCGCCCCGGGATGGAGAAGCGGGCGGCCGACATCTACGTCGAGTATCAGAAGCGCCTGCTCCAGGCCTCCGCGATGGACTTCGACGATCTGCTGCTCAACTCGGTCAAGCTGTTCCGCCAGGCCCCTGAGACGCTGTCCTACTACCAGCGGCGGTTCAAACACATCCTGGTCGACGAGTATCAGGACACCAACGGGGTGCAGAACGAGCTGGTGGTCAAGCTGGCGTCGGCTCACGGCAACGTCACGGTGGTCGGCGACTCCGACCAGTCCGTCTACCGCTTCCGCGGCGCCGACATCCGCAACATCATCGAGTTCGAGCACGCCTTCCCCGACACCACCGTGGTGCTGCTCGAGCAGAACTACCGCTCGACCCAGACGATTCTCGACGCCGCCAACTCGGTCATCGCCAACAACTTCGGCCGGAAGCCCAAGAACCTGTGGACCGACCACGGCGGCGGCGACCGCATCATCCGCTACCACGCCGACGACGAGGTCGACGAGAGCCAGTTCGTGGCCGGCGAGCTGGCCCAACTCCACGACACCGGTGACTTCCGCTGGGGTGAGATGGCCGTGTTCTACCGCACCAACGCCCAGTCCCGGGTGCTGGAAGACTATTTCATGCGGGTGGGCATTCCCTACAAGGTCATCGGTGGTACCCGGTTCTACGATCGCCGGGAGATCAAGGACGCCGTCGCCTATCTGAAAGCGGCGTCCAACCCGGCCGACGAGGTGTCGATCAAACGCATCATCAACGTGCCAAAGCGGGGCATCGGTGACACGACCATCGCCAAGATCGAATCGTTCGCCCGCACCAACGCCATGACCTTCATCGACGCCTTGCGGCGCGCCGGCGAGGCCGGCGTCGGCGGGCGGTCACTCAAAGGCATCGCCGCCTTCCTGTCGCTGCTCGATTCGTTCACCGAGGAACTCGCCGAGGGCCCGGCCGCGGCGCTGGAGGTGATTCTGCGTGACACGGGCTACGTGGCCGAGCTCGAGGACGACAACTCGATCGAGGCCGAAGGCCGCCTGGAGAACCTGCAGGAGTTGGTCGGCACCGCCCGGCAGTTCGACGAGATCGACGAATTCCTGGAGCAGGTCAGCCTCGTCACCGACACCGACCAGCTCGACGACGACGACTCCTCTGTTGTGCTCATGACCCTGCACGCGGCCAAAGGTCTCGAGTTCCCCGTCGTGGTGATCATCGGGATGGAGGACGGCATCTTCCCCCACATGCGTTCGCTCACCGACCCCGACGAGATGGAGGAGGAACGGAGGTTGGCCTACGTGGGCATCACCCGGGCCCAACAGCGCCTCTATCTCACCAACGCCTGGTCCCGCCTGCTGTTCGGCCAGACCGGCTACAACCCGCCAAGCCGGTTCCTGGATGAGATTCCGTCCGACCTGCTCGACGACGCCCCCGGCAGCCGCGATGCACGCAGCCGGGCCAAGTCGGTGTTCGGTCGAGGTGGCGGTCGGGCCGGCGGAGGAGGAACAGCGTCCTCGTCGTCGTTCGCCGGCCGCAACCGCCTTGTCGACACGGCGTTGAAGCCGCGAGGTCCACAGCAGTCCGGGGCCGGCGACATCGACTTCAAGATCGGCGACGACGTGCTCCACAAGAAGTGGGGCGAGGGTGTCATCCTGGGGGTCGACGGTGTGGGGGACAAGGCCGAGGTCGTGGTCAACTTCGCCTCCGTCGGTCAGAAGACCCTGCTGCTGGCCTGGGCTCCTCTCGAGAAGGTCTGATCGAGCGTCACCGCAGGGGCCGGATTCCCGTCGCACCGGGGGGCCACTAGTGTTGAAGTACTGTGAGCTCCTGTACCAGCTGCGGCCACGAGTCGGCGTCGACGGCTCGGTTCTGCTCGGAATGTGGGCTGCCGCTCGTCTCGCCGGCCAAAGCCGGAGCGGAAATCGTCACGGGCGCCGACAAGTCGCACTGGCTCACGTCGAGCGAATCCGATGACGGCGCCGTTCGCCATCCGGTGGCCAAGCGGGGGGTCAACCATCCCTGGGCGGTGGCGGCCGCCGGTTTGATTCTGGCCGCCGTCGCCTGGAACCTGTTCCGGGCGCCGACCACCGAAGTCGAGGGACTGGCCGGCGGTCTCGACGCCGTGTCCCAGTCACCTCCGACGACGGCGGCGGCATCGGTCGGCAACGCCACCGGCGGCGGCGCGAGTCTCTCGACGATCACCGCCGACCACCCCGAGTCGGCCGGGGTCGAGGTTGCCGACCTGGACCCGGCTCTGAGGGGCTACATACTCTACGCCCAACAGGGCGATCGGCTGCTGCGAATCGATCTCTCGAGCGGTGAGGTCGACGTCCGCGAGATGAGGGGTCACCTGCTCGGAGCGTTCGAGCGGCGGCTCTTCGTCGTCAACCGCGACCTCGGTATCGACGCCTGGTCGCTCGACGATCTCGACGCCGAGCCGGTGCCGGTCGCCGCCCCCGCAGAACCCGGGCATGATCTCGTCGCCGCAATGATGACCTCCGGTGGTGTGGCGCACCTCACCACCGCTGTGTTCTCTTCGGCGGCCGATCCCGAATTGTTCATGATCCGCGTCGATCTCCTGACCGGGTCCGAGCAGCGGGCCCCGGTGAGCTCATTCGGATCCTACGGGCTCGTCGAGGTCCCGGGGGCGGGGTTGTTCGAGTTGTCGTCGCAGGGATTTCGGCCACTTGTCGACGGATCCGTTCGGTTCTACGGGGAACGGCTCATCATCGTCGAGGAGTGTGACGCCCCCGATCGCTGCCGTCGCTACTGGTTCGACCGGTTGACCGGCCAGGAGATCGAACGACCCCTTCTCGAAAGCTCCGGCGGTTGGCTGCTCGGACCGGGAGCGGCGGTCGCCGTGACGTTCGGGCCGGGAGGCCGGGTGTTCGTCGATACCGAAACGGGCGAGACCCTGCCGGATCTGCTGGGGATCGAGAGCGGCAGGGAGCCGACCATACCCGACGATCTCACACCGGACGGGCGGTTCCTTGCCGCCATCGATTCAACCGACAGCGGTGATGTGCAGATCCACGATCTGCTCCATGACGTTTCCTGGAACGTTGAATTGAATCGTCGGTCGAGGATTTCCAAGGTCGTCTTCGTACCCGAGCCGGGCAGCGGCGAATGATCGTGTGCCACCTCGCAACGGGGGCGATCGGCGTGCTTCCCGTCGACACTCCGGGCTCTCCCCTCAAGACCGAATCCGTGACCGAAGGGGTCGACAACCCATGAGCGGCCCGGAGGAGATCGCGGTGAGCCTGTGCTCCGGCTGCGGGGCGTCGTTGGTGACGAACGCCCGGTTCTGTGCCCACTGCGGCCTGCCGGCCGACGCCGCTCGTGGCGACGAGTCCGTGCCGCTCGACCAGGTCGGTCCGGGAGCACGATCAGCAGCGCCGGACCCAGCGACATCGATCGACGGAAGGGCGCACCGGAAAGGAGTGCCCGAATGGCTGGCCGTCGTGGCCGGTGTTGCCGCGGTGTTGAGTGCGTGGTTCATCATCAGCCGGCCGAGCGGCGATACCCGGACGATCGACGACGCGGCGCCGTCGATCGGGGAGTCGGCCGATCCGACCGAAAGCGAGGTGGTCGAGTCGGTGCCGTCGACGTTCCCGCCGGCATCATCCTCGTCGTCGACCACGTCGGGCAGCGCCCCGACACCACAACAGCCCACGCCCGACGATGACGATGCCGCGGAATCATCGGCGGAGCCGCCGGCGTCGGTCGGCAACCTCGACGCCGACGGCTGGCGGTTGCTGGTGGGTGACGGCCTGACGATCGTCGAGGTGGATCTGGGGACCGGGGACCAAGCCCGTCATGACAGCGTGGGTGCACCCATCGCCATGGTCGACGGCCGACTCCTCGTCTACCGCAACTCGCGGTTGGCCTGGTTCTCCCCCGACGACCTGGACCGGTCGCTCGGCCAGATCGTCGAAGTGCCGGCCCTGCAGAGGATGTTCACCCGCGGCCGATCGGCCGATCGGCCGGTCGTGGTCGAGGAGGGTACCCTGGCGGCCGTCTGGTGGCCGAACAACAACGCCAATCCTCAAACCTGGGTCAAGCTCGACCTTGCCGACGGTGCCGTGATCGATTCGATCGCGCTGGCCGAAACCGTCTTCGGCGGACCCGAGGTGGTCGCCACCGTCGGGTCGGGGACCTTCGAACGGGTCGACGGACGCTGGGTCCGCGTCGGCGATCTGTTCGCCTCGTCGGCATCGCATGACGCAGTCGTCGGCCAGCAGTGCCGGCAGCCCGACGATTGCGACTGGGTGCTGCAGCGCCGAGGGGAGGCGGCCGGCGACGGGGAACGGCTGCCGATACCGGTCGGTGGTCCCTTTGACGTGAGGCTCGTGGCCGACGCCGATCGGGTTCTCCTTCTCGAAAGCGACGGGGTGACCGACCACGGCACCGGTCGATTCGTGCCGATGGTTGCGGCGAACGCCACCACGCTCACCGCCACCAACCGGGCCAATGTGCTGGCGATGGCCGACGGTGCGGGCATCGGTCCCCGCGTGTCGCCGGTGACCGTCGTCGACCTCGACGGTCGGCCGGATCGGTCGGTCGTCGAGATCGCGGTAAGCGAGTTGATACCGCGCTGGCTCGTGCTGGTGCCGCCGCGCTAGTGCTGGTCGACGAACGCTACCGGCGAGGGCTGAAGAGATCGTCGAGCGACTTGACGACGGCCTCGGTGGCGTTCATCGCCGCCGGGTCGAGCGCACTCATGGTGCTGATGTAGCTGACCGAAACCCGCTCGGAGATGACGGCCACGTCGGTGTCGGGGGCGGGGTGCTCGTCAGCCGGGCCGAATTCGAACTCGACGTCATAGCTGGCGAGATGGCCCGGCTTCGGTTTGAGGTTGACCTTGCTCATGGTCCGCTGTGGCCCCGGTGCAACACTCGTCCACGCCCAGCCGTCGATCTCATCGAGTGACCGAGGGGGAACGTTGATGTTGATGACCGGTGCCGTTCCCGGCCGGTGAGCGACCCGTGTCTCCGGCAGGATGGCCTCGACGACCCGCCGGGCGATCGTGGCCGCCGTGGCCCAGTCGAGTTGGGCCACGATCTCACCCCAAGCCTGGCCTTCCACGGCACCGCTGTCGACAGCCTGGCTCACCGCCACGCCGGGGATCCCGTAGTTGCGGCCGGTCACCGCTGCACCGACGGTGCCCGAGTAGTACACCGAACGGCCGACGTTGGCGCCCGGATTGATACCGCTGACGATGAGATCGGGCTGAAAGTCGAATGCTCCGAGATGGGCGTACATCACGCAGAGAGCGGGTGGCCCGGAGACCGTCCACGCCCGGTCGATGCCTTCGATTCGAGCCTCGTGGACCACCCTGTCGTCGTCGAAGATGGAGCCGATGGATGCGGCGGCCCCCGAATATTCCGAGTTGGGGGCGACCACGGTGACCTGACCCAGGTCGACCATCGATCGGGCGAGCTCATGGAGGCCGAGCGAGTCGACGCCGTCGTCGTTCGTGACCAGAATCTGCAGTGGTTTGTCAGGCACGATCTGCACCCTAACGCGGATGTCGGGATCCGGCGAACGGCGGCGCGGAAGCTGCCGGTTGAGACGTGGTCATCATCGGGCGATCTTCCCGCTACGAATCGATGACCTATACCTTTTTACCTTGACTACCTAACGTCGCAATGTAATAATCTCCGTATGGTAATGAGCTCAAACGGGCACCACGCCCAGATCATGCGGGGCGTGCTCGACATGTGCGTGCTCGGGTGTCTGGTCGATTCGCCGTCCTACGGGTACGAGCTTCTCCAGAAACTCGAGGAAGCAGGCATGCCGGCCGGAAGCGAAGCCAGTATCTATTTGGTGCTCAAACGGTTGAAGACGCACGATCTCGTGCAGGCCGAACTCGTCGCCAGTGCCAGCGGCCCCGCTCGCAAGGTCTACCAGCCCACGGATCTCGGTCGCGAAGTCCTCACCGAATGGATCGACGACTGGCGCACCGTCAACCAAGGCGTCGAGACGATTCTCGCCTCACATCTACCCTCTTAGCCGCCGCTCCGTCAACCCACACCTGTTTGCAGCAACCACAACCGACTCGTAATCGGAAAGGGAAGTCCCGTGTTCTGGATCTATCTCGCATCCGCCATCTTCGGAGGCAGCTTTCTGATTCCCATGATTCTGGGCGGCCTGGGATCGGACATGGAGGTCGACAGCGACCTCGAACTCGACACCGATGTGGATTTCGATGCGGATTTCGACGCCGACATGGATATGGATTCCGATCTCGGATCGGATTCGCACTCGCCGGTGTCCGCCGGTCTCGACGCCGGCCAGGCCATCGTCGGCAGCCTGCTGTCGTTTCGTTCGATCGTGTTCTTTGCCGCCTTCTTCGGAGCGGCCGGCCTGGTCTTCACCGGGCTGGGCTACAACGTCGTCCTGACCCTCGTCACCGCCGTGATCCTCGGTGTGATCGCTGCGGTGGCCAACTCGACGCTGTTCGGGCTGCTCAAGGCCTCCGAGATCACGTCGCAGGTGGGTGAGCGGACCTTCGAGGGACGCCCCGCCTCGGTCACCGTGCCGATCGATACGCGCCATCGGGGCCGGATCCGAATCGATCTGGCCGGCCAGCCCCACTACCTGGTGGCCGAATCATACGACGGCGAGGCCTTCGAGCAGGGTCATGAGGTCGTGGTGGTGGAGATTCAGGACGGGATCGCCCGGGTCGCATCCCTGATCGACCTCGAATGATCGAGCCACCGGTGCTGCCCGTCGCCCAACTGCCAGGTTCTCTTCAAGGAGGAGCAATATGGAATTCATTGCGGTCATTGCTGTCTTCGTCGTTGCCATCATCATGGCCGCGGCCTTCGCCGTCCGGAGTCTGATCGTCATCTGTCCACCGAACAAGGTTGCCGTCGTCTCCGGTCGGACACGCCAGCTCTCCGACGGACGGTCGGTCGGCTATCGGGTCATCAAGGGTGGCCGGACGTTGCGCATACCGTTGATCGAGAAGGTCGACTTCATGGATCTCAACACGATCGCCATCGAGGTGTCGGTCAGCAACGCCTACTCGAAGGGAGCCATTCCCCTCGATGTCCAGGGCGTGGCCAACATCAAGGTCTCGAGTCGTGAGGGCGTGCTCGAGAACTCCGTCGAGCGGTTCCTCACCCGGCCCGCCGAGTACATCCAGCAGATCGCCAAGGAGAACCTGGAGGCGAACCTTCGTGGCGTACTGGCCACGCTGACCCCGGAAGAGGTCAACGAGGACCGTCTCAAGTTCGCTCAGACCCTGATCGACGAGGCTGACGACGACATCCGCACGCTCGGGCTCGAACTCGATGTGCTCAAGATCCAGAACGTGACCGACCAGGTCGGCTACCTCGAAGCGGTCGGTCGTCGCCGCACAGCCAACGTGCTGCGGGAGGCCCGGGAGACCGAGGCCGATCAGGCGGCTGAGGCGGAGGAGGCCGAGGCCTCCGGTCGCCAGCGGGCCGAGCTGGCCCGGGTCCAGGCCGACCTCGTCATCGCCGAGGAGGAGAACAAACTTCGTGTCCGTCGGGCCGAACTCGAGGCCGAGGCGCACTCCTCGGAGGAGCGAGCCGAGGTGGCTGCCGATGTGGCCCGTGTCGAAGCCCAGCAGCACCTCGAGGAGCAACGCATCGAACTGCAGAAGCGCCGACTCGCCGCCGATGTGCTCGAGCCCGCCCGGGCCCAGCTCCAGGCCATGCAGCTGGAGGCCCAGGGTCGAGCAGCCCGCATCATCGAGGACGGCAAGGCCGAGGTGGAGGTGTACAAGCGGCTCCAGGAGGAGTACGCGGCCGCCGGACCCGAAGCTCGGGACATCCTGATGCTCAAGATGCTGCCCGAGATCGTCGAACTGATCACCGAGACGGTCAACGGCATCGACATCGACAAGGTGACCGTGATCGACAACGGCAGTGGCGAAGGTGGAATCGGCGGCGTGGCCAAGCAGATGCCGGCCGCCGTCGTCTCGATCGCCGAGCAGATCGAGACGGCCACCGGGGTGAACATTCTGGATGTTGTCGCCCGTCGCGGGCCGGTGAGCGGTCGACCGCAGCTGTCGGAGCCGGAGGGCGATTCGGCCGGCGCGGCCGAAGAGCGCGTGGCACGGGAGTCGGGCGGGTCGATCACCGACTGACGTCGTCCGCCGTTCATGCAACGATGGAGCGACCCGGATCACCCGGGTCGCTCCATCGAGTCCGCCGGCGGCGCCGGCGATCAGCCGTGTTCGCTGTTCCGGGCGAAGACCTGGCGATCGTCGCTGAACGCCTTGAACTCGAGCGCGTTGCCGGCGGGATCGAGCACGAAACAGGTGCGCTGCTCACCCGGCAGCCCGGCGAAACGAACCGTCGGTTCGATGATGAACCGGGTGCCGGCCTGCTTCAGTCGCTCGACAACGTCGAGCCAGGCCGTGCGGTGCAGCAGAACCCCGAAGTGTTCGGCGGGGACGTCGTGCCCGTCGACGGCGTTGGTGCTCGGAACCCGAACCTCCTCGCTGAGATGGGCGACGACCTGGTGACCCCAGAGGTCGAAGTCGACCCAGGTGTCGGCCGAGCGGCCCTCCCGACAACCCAGAACACCGCCATAGAAGCGGCGGGCCGCCTCCAGGTCGTCGACCGGAAAAGCCAGGTGAAAGCGGGGCCTCGCCATGTTCGGGCCGGGCACGCCGGAAAGGAGGTGGTCGAGCGTCTCCCCGTCGAAGTGCCGGAGCGATTCCATCACCAGGTCGGCGATACCGAATCCCGGACGGCCCCGAGCACCCGGCTCGGGCACGGCGACCACCGTCATACCGGCGCTCTTCGCCGAGAGGCAACCCGCGACCGAGTCCTCCAGGGCGAAACACGCACCAGGCTCGGCACCCAGCTTGGCCGCGGTGCTCAGGTAGGGCTGAGGATGGGGTTTCCCGTACTCGTCGCTCTCGGCGGAGTGGCTCAACTCGAAGTACGGTTCGAGTTCCAGGGCCCGCAACACCGCATCGATGAGCCGGCGGTCCGACGAGGAACAGAGGGCAAGGCGTAGACCACGGGATGCGCACAGCTCCAGCGCATCGACCACGCCGGGAAGCGGTTCGGCGTCGGCCACGAGCTCGACGACACGGTCGATCACCGTCGTGGCCACGTCGTCCGGGCTCGGGCCCTCCCAGGGGTGGCGGCGGAACCAGATTCGGGCGACATCGCGCATGCGCACGCCGGTGGTCTCGGCGAAGTCGGCGTCGGTCAGTGGCAGCCCGAGGCCGGCCGCCGCCTCACCTTCGGCCTGCCGCCACAGCGACTCCGATTCGAGGAGCAGCCCGTCCATGTCGAAGATGGCCGCGTCGAATGATCGGGAACCGGATCGCATCAATCCATGGTATGACGCGGCGCAGCCCGTCGAACATCCGGGTCGGAGACCGTGGGGAGGAGACCGTTGAGAAGCATGTATCCGGGCGACCGTCGGCGCCGTCTTGTCAACCGCGGTCGCCAGACCGCCGGAGGGAGGGTCTGGCGACCGTCATCGTTGTGATCGTGGCTTCTACACCTAGACGGCGGCCTGCCCGTTCGTCTTGGTCAGCTTGACCGGCGTGGGCATCTGGTCGACCGGCAGGTGACAGACGATGATGTGCCGTTCGCTGACCTCGACCGCCGGCGGCACCTCCACGTCGCACAGCCCCGGCATGTGGTACTGACACCGGGTGTGGAACACACAACCGGGAGGCGGATTGGCCGGGGTGGGGATCTCGCCGGTCAGCGGAATCCGTTCCTTGGCCACACCGTCGACACTCGGCACCGCTGACAGCAACGCCTCGGTATAGGGGTGCACCGGACCCTTGAACAGGTCGTCGGTGGCACCCTTCTCCATGATCCGCCCGACGTACATCACCGCGATCCGGTCGGCCAGGTAGCGGACGACACCGATGTCGTGGGTGATGAAGAGATAGCTGATCCGCTCGTCGTGCTGCAGATTGGCCAGCAGGTTCAGGATGGCGGCCTGGACCGACACGTCGAGCGCCGAGGTCGGCTCGTCGCACACCACCAGGCGGGGGTCACCGGCGAAGGCGCGGGCGATGGCCACCCGCTGCTTGAGCCCACCGGACAATTGCCGGGGTCGAACATCGAGGTGATGGTGTGAGAGCCGCATGGCTTCGGCGATCTCCTCGACCCGCTTGTCGGCCGCATCACCCTTGATTCCAGTGAGCGTCGTGACCGTACGCTTGAGGATGCGGCGCACCGTCCACGAACGGTTGAGCGCCGAATCGGGGTTCTGGAACACCATCTGAAGGGCTTGAATGGCTTCCCTGCGCCGGGCCGTGGCTTCCGCCTTCATCGGTTTGCCGTCGAGGACCATCTCGCTGCCTGGATCGGCGGCGTGCACGCCGAGCATCGCCTTGGCCAGGGTCGACTTGCCGGATCCGGACTCACCGACCAGGCCCAACGTCTCACCCTCGGAGAAGCCGAGATCGACCGACACCAGCGCCGGGATGTCCCGCCCTTTCTGCCGGAACGTCTTCGAAACGTGGTTGAGTTCGAGGACCCGCTCGTCGCTCACGTCGTAGAGCGGGATCTTCTCCTCCGGAGCGGTGATCTCGGTGACCTGATCGCTGTGGTGGCAGCGGGTCCAGCGGCCATCGTTGAGCGCCACAATCGGCGGGACCTCGGTGCGGCACAGGTCCGAGGCGAGGGGACAACGGTCGACGTAGACGCAAGTGGGGAGGTCGCTGCCGATCGGCGGCATGTTGCCCGGTATCGTCGACAGGGCGCGATCGGTTTTGCGCAGACCGGCTCGGGGGATGGCGTTCATCAACCCGATGGTGTAGGGGTGTCGGGGCTGATCGAACAGCTCGTCGGCCGGAGCCTCCTCCACCATCCGCCCGGCGTACATCACACCGACCCGGTCGCACATGGTGCGAATGACACCCAGGTTGTGAGCGATCAGGAGGACCGCAGCGTCGGTCTGGCTGCGCAGCTCGCGGACCAGATCGAGCACCTCAGCCTCGACCGTGGCGTCGAGGCCGGTGGTCGGCTCGTCGAGCACGAGAAGCTTCGGATCGCCGGCCAGGCCCATGGCGATCACGACACGTTGGAGCATGCCGCCCGATAGCTGGTGGGGATACCGCTCGAGCACCGAGCGGGGGTCGGCGATGTGCACTCGTGTCAGGGCCTGGAGGGCACTCTCGGTGGCTTCCTCCTTGCCCTGGCCGATGATGCGGTAGCACTCGGCCACCTGTTTGCCGATCTTCAGAGCCGGGTTCAGGGCCTGAACCGGATCCTGGTAGACCATCGCCGCCTCGGTGGCTCGGAATGACCGAAGCTCCGAAGCACCCATGGCGGTCACATTGCGGCCATCGGCCAGAACCCTTCCGCCGGTGATCTCACCGTTGGTGGGCAGATAGCGCAGGGCGGCATAAGCGGTCGTCGACTTGCCACAACCCGACTCACCGACAAGGCCGTAGGCCTCGCCAGGGCGGATCTGGAACGTGACCCCGCGCAACACCTCGCGCGGGTTCCCCCGAACGTGGTACACGAGCTTGAGGTCCTGCACGGCCAGCGCGGCCGTGTTCGGGTCACCCCGGTCGATCGGTATCTCGGAATCCATTACTGCGGTCATAGGAATATGATCCCCCGTTTCGTGAGAGCGTAAAAATCAGCCCTTGTAGACTTTGTCCAATGAGTCGGCAATGAGATTGACGCCGATGACGAGGATTGCGATGGCCAGCGCCGGGAAGATGGACGGCCACCACTGGCCGGCCTTCACAAGGTCGTAGCTCTGTGATATGTCGGTGCCCCAGTCGGCCACCGTGACGTCGTCGGCGCCGAGACCCAGGAAGGCCAGGGTCGCCACGGTGAAGATGGCATAGCCGACACGGACGGTGAACTCCACCACCAGGACGTTCGTGATGTTTGGCAGGATCTCCCGCAACATGATGAACAGGCCCGACTCACCACGTAACTTCGCCGCGGCCACATAGTCGAGCTGGGATTCGGTCAACACCGCGGCTCGCACCGTTCTGGTCACGACGGGGGTGAAGAGGCCGGCAATCGTCAGAATGATCGCGAGACGCGACGCACCGAACACGACCAGCACCATGATGGCCAGCAAAATCACCGGGAGCGACAGGACCGCTTCCATGATCCGGCTCATGACCTCGTCGACCCAGCCTCGGTAGTAACCCATGATGAGGCCGAGTAGGGCACCCAGGGCCACGGCTATCAGTGCGGCGGCCGGTGCGTTGATCAGCACGTTGTCGGCACCGTAGACCACGCGGGAGAACACATCACGTCCGGTGCCGTCGGTTCCGAACCAGGCATCGGCGCTCGGTGCCGCGCGGGGGATCACCTGGCCGTCGACCCGAACGGGGTCGAGTTCCGGGTAACGGGCGAACACCTCCGGTAGGATGCCGCAGGCCAGCCACAGCAGTACGATGAACAGTCCGATCAGGAACGATGGTGTGCGGAACAGCTCGCGTCGCTGTTCGGCTCGGACCGACTTGCGGTCGAGAGCCGGGGCCGTGCTCATCGGAACGAGTTCCGGCTGTTCCACCTCGACGTGCTGCTCGTCTTCGACGACGTTGCTTTCTTCCATCTCAAATCCCCTTATGACGAGATCCGGGCCCGGGGGTTCATCCAGGCGATCAGTAGGTCGGCGGCCAGCGTCGACAACATGAAGATGATGGCCACGGTCACGACCCCGGCCTGGAGGAGCGGGAAGTCGGGAGCGGTGGCCGCACGGAAGATGAGTCCACCCAGACCGGGATAGTTGAACACCAGTTCCAGGCCGACCAGACCGCCGAACAGGTAGCCCATCTGCGTACCGGTCACGGCGACCGTCGGTTGCAGGGCGTTCTTCATGACGTGTTTCCGGATCACCTCATTCGGACTGAGACCCTTCATGAACGCCGTGCGGGTGTAGTCCGACTCGAAGGCGGTGATCGCTCCGGCTCGGGTGATGCGAGCGATGTAGCCGAAGTACACGAAGACGATGGCGAGCGCCGGCAGGAGGATATAACGCAGCTGCGTGAAGATGCCGGCATTGTCGGGCGCGTTCGAGATGGCCGGCAGCCAACCCAGCTGTACCCCGATGATGAACTGCAGGAACACACCGGACACGAAATCGGGAATCGAGGCGCTGGCCAGGCCGAACGACACGATGCTCCGATCGGCCAGCGTGTCCTTCTTGAAGGCGGCCCAGATGCCGCCCAGAATCGAGATCGGCAGGGTCAGGATCAGCGCCAGCCCGACCAGCTTGGCCGAGTTCCACAGGGCCGGTCGCACGAGATCAAGTACCCGAACACCGGGTTGGGAGAACGACTCACCGAAGTCGAGCGTCACAACCGACCACAGGAGACGGCCGAACTGGGTGATCAGCGGGTCATCGAGGCCGAGGTTCTCGGTGAGCGACGCCACCCGCTCCTCCGAGGCGAATGGCCCGGCCAACTGGCGGGCCGGATCCGACGGAAACACCCGGGTCAGGGCGAACACGATGACCAGGATGAGAAAGAGTGTTACCACCGCCAGGAGCAAACGACGTATCAAAAACTGAAACATCGAGCCGCCGAATTGTCTTCGGACTTTGGTCTCGGCTCCCGCCGGTGTCGGCTCTGCCCCCTGGGCTACCTGAGCATCTGGAACGCTCACGTGTTCCCCCTTGTTTCGTTGCTGTTGGTTGACCTGTGGTTGAGACGGCAGAGGCGGCGACGGAACCCGTCGCCGCCTCAAATCCGCTTGCTGAATTTGGTTGGCTTGTCGTTACGGTCAGGCGCTCTTGGACGCCCCACTCAGGATCACGTGACCCAGCGCGGTTGACTGCATGCCCGAGACGCTGGTGTCGTGCCCTGACAAGTAGTTGTAGAAGTACGGGTAGCAGGCCGGCGTCTCCTCGTGCATGAGCTTCTGGATCTCGCCGACCGCTGCCTTCTGATCGTCGACCGTGACTGATGTGCGGTACTGGGAGAGCAGAGCGTCGAAGTCGGAATTCTCCCACACCGACGAGTTCCAGACTCCGCCCGAGGCCAGAGCCGAGCTGAAGTACACGTCCGGGGTCGGACGGTGCCCGTAGTCGACGATACCGAACTCGGCCGAACCCCAGCAGGGGACCGTCGAATCGTCACCGTCGTCGGGGCACCATGCGTTGCCGTAGAAGGTCGAGTTCGACTGTGTGCTGACCTGAAGATTGAACCCGGCCTCCGCGGCGTTGCGCTGGATGATGGCAGCAAGATCGGGAATCTCCTGGATGTCGCCGGTCTCGATCGTGCCGCTGACCTCGGTTACGCCGGCCTCGCTGAGCAACGACTTGGCCATGTCGATGTCGCGGGTGCGCTGCTCGACCGCATCCGGGTCGAAGAACGGCAGTGTCGACAGGACGGGGTGGTCGTTGGCGATCTCCGCCCGCCCGTTGAACAGGGTCGTGACCATCTCGTTGCGGTCGAGGCAGTAGGCCATGGCCCGGCGGACCAGCTTGTCTGTGTACTGGCCCTGCTGAGTGTTGAACCACACCTGACGGTGGGTGGCGGCCGGGGGCGTCAGCACCGTGAAGTTCTCGTCGTCCAGAAGACCCTCACCTCCGATCACGGTGAACTGCTGAATGGCGTCGATGTCACGCGAGGTCATGGCGGTCACGGCGGTACCGAGATCCGAAAAGCCCCGGAGCTCGATGGTGTCGAGCGGGGTCGCGCCGCCCCACCAGTCGGGGTTGCGCTCGAACCGAACCACGAAGGTGGTCGGATCGAAGCTCACGAACTTCCAGGCACCGGTGCCGTCGGGCCGCTCGTCGAGCGTGGTGCCGTCCGTGTAGTCGGCCGGGGTGATGACCGACTGGGCGTTGAAGGTGGAGACCAGAACGGGGAAGTTGCCGTTCGGCTCGATGAGGTTGATAACGGCGACGCCGGGATCCGACGCGTCGACCGAACCCTGATCGATCACGCCGGCGAGACCGGCGTTGCCCTGAGCGGCCAGACGGTCCATGGTGGCGGCGACGTCGGCCGAGGTGAAGTCGGCACCGCTTTGCCACTTGACGCCCTCACGCAGGGTGAACGTCCAGACCGAGCCGTCTTCGTTGGCCTCCCAGGCGGTGGCCAGACCGGTGTCGCCGATGTTGCCGTCGGCGCCCACGCCGACCAGGTATTCGAAGCTCTGCGAGATCACGGCGTAGGTGCCGAGATCGAGCATGTTGACCGGGTCGAGGCCCGAGTTGGCATCGCCCTGCTGGATGGCGACCACGAGGTTGCCGCCGTCCGCGGTGGCGCCGCTTCCGGTGTCGCCGGAACCGTCGGCCTCGCCGTCGTCGTCACCACCGCACGCGGCGATGATCGAGCCCATCACGGGCATCGACAGGCCGATGATCGTGCCTCGCTTGAGGAAGTCGCGGCGACCGATCCGGCCCTGGGCGTACGACTCGATCAGATCGAGCTGAACCGGCCCAACGTTTCGACGGAACACGTCAAGTCGTTTGAAGTCCATGTAATCCTTGCTCCCCTTCCGGCTCGTTGAACCGGAGTAGCAGATCGACCACGGGCAGCCCCCCTTCTGGCACCGGAACGGCACCATGTTCCCGTGATCAACCCATCTTCAGTTGGTTGTATCTGCGACATACCATAGCGCACGGCGGAACGGTTATGTAGCTGTGGCGTGGGGGAGTAGTCAGCTCGCCATCTGATCGTTACGTGGACGCCTGGCTCCATGAGGAGCGTTTCCGAGTGTTCCTCCTGGTGGAGTGGTCCCGGTAAGCGGGACGCTACGCCCAGTCCGGATCGATGACCTGCCGGCCCGTGTCGAAGTGTCGGGTGTGGGTGATCCAGGACCCTTCGTCGAAGACATGCAACTGGTAGCCGGGAGGATCACAGACGACCTGGGGGCGGGCACCGGGGGCGAGATTGAGTTCGACCTGGTGGATCGTGCTCACACCGGTGCTGCACAGTACACCGGCGATCGTCGTGGTGATCGGGCGATGCAGATGACCGCAGAAGATGCGATTGACATGCCGGTGAGAGCCGATCACCTCCGCAAAGCGACGGCGGTTGTCGAGGCCGGTCTCGTCCATCCAGCCGATCCCGGTGGGGAACGGGGGGTGGTGCATGGCGATCGCCGTCGGCCGGCCTGCGGTTGCGCCCAGCATCTCGTCGAGCCACCGGGCTCGGGTGTCGTCGAATTGGCCGCCGTGGCAGATTTCGCCGTCGTCGTCGATCTGATCGGCGGCCAGGGTGTCGAGCCCGACGACCGTGATCGGACCGGCCTCGACGACCCAGCTCATGTTGTCGTCCCCGGCCCAGGGCATTCCGAACGCCGCCCTGAGCGAAGGCCGCAGATCGTGGTTGCCGGGCACCACGAGCACCGGCATCGGTAGCGGCGCGAGCAGCTCCGCGACGATGGCCATCTCGGTGTCGGATCCGAGGTCGGTGAGATCGCCGGTCAACAGCACGGCGTCGGGCGCCACCGTCTCGGCCAGGAGCCGCTCGACGGCGAGCCGGAGCCGGGCGTTGTTGTCGACGTAGAGCTCACCGGTGTGATCCGGACCCACCACGTGGGTGTCGCTCAACTGGGCAAGGAGGAAGGCCATGTCCTCAACCCCCCGCCGTGACGGCGGTGTCGTCGACGATGTTGAGGTTGACGACGAGGTTGCCGTCGTCGTCGATCGAGGTGCCGTACTGCTCGAGTCCCCGACCGTCGGGCGGGTACTCGGTGCCGTCGCAGGAATCGACGAAGAGCGAGCGCCCGGGCTGCCACTCGACGAAGCAGTTGCGCGGCGCCGTCAGGTCCCGAGCAGCGAACGCCACCCAGCCCTCATCCGGTGAGCCGCCGAGGTGGTTGAGCACGATGTCGCGGTCGCCGCCCGATGCATCCGGGAGGAGGAGCGGGTCGCCCTCGGCGATGAAGGCCGCCAGATCGGCCGCGTTGCCGGCCTGGAAGACCGGTTCGCCCAGTTGGATCGGAACCTCGGCACCGTCGTTGCCCAACGAACCAAGTCGGGTGATGAGAAAGACGAGCGTGAGAAACGCGGCGATGCCGCCCAAGGCGATGAGTACGGCCTGGCGGGCGTCGGTTTGTGATCCTTGAGCAACGGGCATGAAGACCATCGAGGGGGTGAGGGGGCTACGGCCGGCGACCGATTTCGACCGACGACCCGACCCGGAGCCGCGGCCGTCGTTCCACCCCACTAGTATCGCAGCAGTATCAGTCAATGGCGTCCAACGTTGCCCTCTGTCACTCCGCACCGCTCCGACATCGGGCCGGGTCGTGTGGCAGCCCGGCGCCCGCAAGGACCCGACACGGGAGACTCACGTGGATCTACTCGAATATCAAGGCAAGCAGTTCTTCGCCACCTACGGCATACCCGTTTCACCCGGTGAGGCCACGGGCGACGTCGACGAGGCCGTCGCCATCGCTGATCGAATCGGCTATCCGGTGGTGGTGAAGGCCCAGGTTCACACCGGTGGTCGCGGCAAGGCCGGCGGTGTCAAGCTCGCCGAGAATGCCGACGAGTGCCGCACCCACGCCTCCAACATCCTCGGACTCGACATCAAAGGCCACATCGTGAAGACGATCTGGATCGAGAAGGCGTCGGACATCGCCGAGGAGTACTACGCCAGCTTCACCCTCGACCGGTCGGCCAAGAAGCACCTCGGGATGCTGTCCGCCGAGGGGGGCGTGGAAATCGAGGCGGTGGCCGACTCGAACCCCGATGCCATCGCCAAGATCTGGGTCGACCCCACCGAGGGCCTGACCGAAGAGGCCTGCCGGGCCTGGGTGGCGGCCGCCAATCTGAACCCGGCCGCCACCGAGGGTGCGGTCGATATCCTCCTGAAGCTCTACAACGCCTACGTCGAGGGTGACGCCGATCTGGTGGAGATCAACCCCCTGATCCTGAAGCCCACGGGCGAGGTCCACGCCCTCGATGCCAAGGTGTCGCTCGACGGCAACGCCGTCTACGAGCACCCCGACTACGAGCAGTACGACGCCACCCAGCCCCGCGACGAGCGGGAGGAGGCGGCTCATGAGAAGGGGCTGCAGTACGTCGGCCTCGAGGGTTCCGTCGGCGTGATCGCCAACGGCGCAGGCCTCGCCATGAGCACCGTCGACATGGTCAACCAGGTCGGTGGTGCACCGGCCAACTTCCTCGACATCGGCGGTGGCGCCAACGCCGACGTGATGGCCGGGGCACTCGAGGTCATCAACGACGATCCCGAGGTCAAGTCGATCCTCATCAACATCTTCGGCGGCATCACCCGGGGCGAGGAGGTGGCCAACGGCATCATCGAGGCCGTCAAGCGGGTGTCGATCGACGCCCCGATCGTCATCCGCCTGGACGGGACGAACGCGGATGAGGGACGAGCGATCCTGAAGCCCCATCTCAGCGACATGCTGATGATGGAGGACACGATGCTGAGCGCAGCACGCAAGGCCGTCGAATTGGCCGAGGCCAACGGAGAGGTTTGAACCAATGAGCATTTTCGTCGACGAGAACACCAAGGTCGTCTACCAGGGGCTTACCGGCTCCCAGGGCAGCTACTACGGCGGCCTCAACAAGGCCTACGGCACGCAGGTCGTGGCCGGAACCCACCCGAAGAAGGGCGGAACCGAGGTGGACGGCGTGCCGATCTACACCTCGGTGAGCGAGGCCATGGAAGCCACCGGAGCCACCGTGTCATGCATCTTCATCCCCGCCCCCGGCGTTCGAGGCGCGGTGATCGAGGCGGCCGAGGCCGGTATCGAGTTCATCGTGGCCATCACCGAAGGTGTCCCGGCCCACGATGAGGCCTACTTCTACAACAAGCTGAAGAACGACTTCCCCGACACGCGACTGTTGGGCCCGAACTGTCCCGGCATCATCAGTCCCGGAAAGTGCAACATCGGCATCACGGCCGGGCATATAGCCAAACCCGGCGGTCCGGTCGGCATCGTCAGCCGGTCGGGCACGCTGACCTACCAGGCTCTCTACGAGCTGAAGCAGAAGGACATCGGGGTGACCACCTGCGTCGGCATCGGTGGCGACCCGGTCCCCGGCACCACGTTCATCGACTGCCTGCAGGCGTTCGAGGCCGACCCGGAGACCAGGGCCGTGATGATGATCGGTGAGATCGGCGGTTCGGCCGAGGAGGAGGCGGCCGAGTTCATCAAGTCGTCCATGACGAAGCCGGTGACCTCCTACGTCGCCGGGGTCACGGCGCCACCGGGCAAGAAGATGGGCCACGCCGGTGCCATCGTCTCCGGCGGCAAGGGCACGGCCCAGGCCAAGATGGAGGCTCTGGCCGACGCCGGCGTCATGGTGGGCCAGAATCCCACCGAAGCCGGCGAACTCATGGCCGAGATCGTCGCCTCGCTGTAGTCGATATCCCCGGTCCTCCGGGCCATTCCGATCGACATGAAGCAAACCCGCGCGGTACCGCGCGGGTTTGCTTCATGTCATGCCGATCAGGGTTCAACGAGTCGAGCTCGGGCGGCGGCGACAATCCGATTCCGGAGCGCAGACGGGTCTTGGAGCTGGTCCCACGTGACGTACAGGAGTTGCCAACCAACGCCGGCCAGTGTCATATCCCGCTGATTGTCGGCCTCCTCGGCTCGCCGGCCCCAATGGAACCGACGTCCGTGACTTTCCACACCGAGCTTGATGGACGGCATGGCGAGGTCGATTCGGTAGCGACGACGTCCGACCGATACGTGGTGCTGCAGGACGATGGGCGGCAGGTCGGCCTCGGCCAGGATCCGCTGCACTCGTCGCTCGAAGGGCGACTCCACCAAGCCAAGGTGACGAGCCGGATGGTTCAGCACTCGTCGCAGCGCCGCCGGACCGGCACCGTTGTCGGTCCAGAGCCGGTCGAGTGTCTCGACCAACCAGGCAGGCGAGTGGGTCTGCAGGAACACGTCGAGGCAGTTCTCGATGACGTCGTCGGTCTCCACCCGCCCCAGCAGGCACAAGGTGGCTGCAGCATTCAACGTGCGAATACCGCCGACCTCGGTGACATCGCGGTCAGGATCGACAGCGGTCACCCGGTGTTGTCGCACCGAGCGACCCGTACGGCGACCATGGCCCGGTACCCACACGTCGGCCATGGCCGGCGGGCTTTGGAACCACCCGTGTAGCCAGCCGGCGCCTCGGTGGCAAAGAGCCGCCCCGGAGGTTTCCAAGGAGGCAACGCGGAGCGCCTGCCCCGGCGGTGAGCCGAGGGCGGTGATCGACCTGATCCGCGGGCCGAGCCGTGTCAAGACCCCGCGATTCGCCGCTCGTCGAAGACGATGAGGTGGCACCATGTGGGCGGCCTCGATTGAATGAAAGGCGTTGTGTCGAGAGGCCGCGAGCTCGACGAGCGCCTGAAACGCGTCATCGATTCGCATGCGACAAACATACCGATACCCGCCGACAGCGAAGACGCCTGTCCCATCACGCCCAAAATGAAGCAGAATCGCGCGCGTTCGCGCGTGTTCGCTTCATGTCGCCCGGTCGGGTAGGGGCCGGGAGGTCCCAGCGAGCGGCAGGACCCTCGACGATGGAACCGTTAGGGGAGGTGGGCCGTGTCGAGGTCGGCACCGCCCAGGTGACGGGCATAGAACTCGTGGATGATCTCGAAGCGCTCGACCCGGTGACGGGGTTGACCGCTGCGGCTCAGCTCGTGGT
>JBFHME010000002.1:0-68161 GCA_041594435.1 Acidimicrobiales bacterium | reverse complement strand
GGAGCTCGCCGGTTGCCCGGTCGCGGCCCTCGAAGACGTCCTCGGCCTCACCGACGGCGCTCCACTTCGTGCTCATGTCGAGCAGGTTGGTGAAGAAGTCGTTGGTCAGCTGACCCGGACGGTCGGTGAACACACCGTGGCCCTCGTGGCCGACGTTGGCACCGAGCACCCGGAGGCCGCCGACGAGGGCGGTCATCTCCGGACCCGACAGATTCAGCATGAACGCCTTGTCGACCATGAGATGTTCGGTCGGGACGGGCCCTTCCTTGGCCACGTAGTTGCGGAACGCGTCGGCCATCGGCTCCAGGTAGGAGAACGACTCGACGTCGGTGCTCTCCTGGTCGGCGTCGGTCCGGCCCGGGCTGAAGGGCACGCTGATGTCGTGACCGGCAGCGGATGCCGCGGCCTCGACGGCGGCGGTACCGCCCAGCACGATGAGATCGGCCAGCGAAACCTGCGGGCCGCCCTTGGCGTTGAACTCGGCCTGGATCTCGGCCAACTGGACGATGACCGAGTTGACACCGGCGGCGATGTTGACGTCCCAGTCGGCCTGGGGCGACAGACGAATCCGGGCGCCGTTGGCGCCGCCGCGGTAGTCGGTCTTGCGGTAGGTCGAGGCCGAAGCCCAGGCGGTCGACACGAGCTGCTCGGTGGAGAGGCCCGAGTCGAGAATGGTCGACTTCAGCTCGGCGATCTCGGCGTCGCCGATCATCGGACCCTCATGGGCGGGAACGTTGTCCTGCCACACCAGCTTCTCGGCGGGAGCCTGCGGGCCCACGTAGCGGATGGCCGGGCCCATGTCGCGGTGGAGCAACTTGAACCAGGCCCGGGCGAAGGCGTCGGCCAGCTGATCGGGATTCTCGAAGAAACGCTTCGAGATCTCCAGGTAGGCCGGGTCGGTGATCATGGCCATGTCGGCGGTCGACATGGTCGGTTTGGTCTCCGGCGCGCCGGGTTCGACCGGCGGAACCATGAAGCCGTCCTTGACCTCGGTCGGCTGCCATTGCTTGGCCCCGGCCGGCGACTCGACCAGCTCCCACTCGTGGCTGAAGATCGTTTCGAGGTACTTGTTGTCCCACTGGGTGGGGGTCGGCGTCCAGGCGCCCTCGAGGCCGGAGGTGACGGTGAACTGCCCGAGTCCGGTCTCATGGGAGTTGACCCAGCCGAAGTTCTGGTCGGCGATACCGGCCGCTTCCGGCTCGGCACCCACGGCCTCCTCCGGGCCGTTGCCGTGCATCTTGCCGAAGGTGTGACCGCCGACGGTGAGCGCCACCGTCTCCTCGTCGTTCATGGCCATCCTGCTGAAGGTCTCACGGATGTCCATGGCCGACTTGAGGGCGTCCGGCACACCGTTGGGACCTTGCGGGTTGACGTAGATCAGGCCCATCTGCACCGCAGCGAGGGGTGAGTCGAGCTGGCGGTCACCGGTCTCGAACGAGCCGGTGTAGCGCTCGTCCTTGTCGTCGAGCCAGACGTTTTCCGGACCCCAGTAGACGTCGTCTTCGGGAGCCCAGATGTCCTCCCGGCCGAAGGCGAAGCCGAAGGACTTGAAGCCCATCGTTTCGAGGGCTCGGTTCCCGGCGAAGACGAAGAGGTCGGCATCCGAGATGGCTCGACCGTACTTCTGTTTGATGGGCAGGAGCAGGCGACGGGCCTTGTCGAGGTTGCCGTTGTCGGGCCACGAGTTGAGCGGGGCAAAGCGCTGGGCACCGGTGCCGGCGCCACCGCGGCCGTCGTGAACCCGGTAGGTGCCGGCGGCGTGCCAGCTCATGCGGATGAAGAATCCACCGTAGTGACCCCAGTCGGCCGGCCACCAGTCCTTGGAGTCGGTCATGAGGGCATCGACGTCACGGGTCAACTCGTCGAAATCGATGTCCGCCACCGCGGAGCGATAGTCGAAATCACTGCCGAACGGATTGGAATTCGGGTGGTTCTGGTGGAGGATTCCCAGCTTCAACTGGTTTGGCCACCACTTTTCGTTTGACTGGGCTTCACCGGAGGTGAGGGCGCCCCATTCGGGTGTCTGGGTTGGACTGTCGGACATCAATGCTCCTGTATTCAGGTCGGGTTGACGGTCGGTGGATGGTTGGTGAGATCCCCGGAGGGAGTCTCGGAACTGTTAGGCGGCCGAGGCCTGGCAATCGGGGCACAGGCCCCAGTAGATGACCTCGGCCTCGTGCACGTCGAACCGCCAGTCGTCGACTGGCGTCAGGCAAGGGGTGTCGCCCACGGCACAATCGACATCGACCAAGCGGTCACAGCTCCGACAGACGAGATGATGATGATTGTCACCAACTCGACCTTCGTACCTTGTGGGCGAGCCCGCGGGCTGAATCCGACGGATGATGTCGTTGTCGGTCAGGACGGTCAACGAATCATAGACCGATTGCCGGGAGATCGCCCCGATCTCCTCGCGAACCTTCTCGGCCACTTCATTCGCACTGATGTGCGGATGGGCCGACACGGCGCGAAGCACGGCGAGGCGTTGTGCGGTGACCTGGACACCATGATCCCGAAGCACTGCTGCGGGGTTCGGTGGAGGTTCGCCGGGCACGAATCGCACCATAGTGGCCAATTCTGGACTCTGTCAAGAATTGGTGCAGCGCCGATCCGGCGATCATCCGAGTTGCCAGCCGATTCCGTCATCTCGAACTTTTGTGGGTTGGGGACCCACCCACCCCAACCTTTCGCTGGTTGAGGACCCAGCCGGGGGTCGTCTGCCAGCAAAAGTTCGAGGTGGTGGTGGCTCGGACGCAGAACCGCGGCTAGGGTGCCGCCGCCACGACGACGAGGGTGGCCAGCGCGCTGAGTTGCTGGACCGAGCCGAGCACATCACCGGTGACGCCGTCGATCTTGCTGTTGGCCAGTGCGATCATCGTGGCGGTGGCGATTCCGGCGGCGACCGTGATGGCGGCCACGGTTGCGGCGACCGCCACGCCACTGCCGGCGGTCAGGAGGGCGAGACCGACCATGGTGGTCCCTGCGACCGTCAAGGCGAGCGCCAGAGCCTGGGGTCCCGCCTCGGCCACGTACGCCGCGGCCATCCCGTCGACCGTGGCGGGGCGTCCCACCCTCATCGTGACAACGGCGGCGGCCCGGGAGACGGCGTGCGCACAGATCACGGCGACGACGGCCTCGACGGCGGGGCGCTCCACGATCGATCTCAACGCCGCCACCTCGACCAACAACACGATCACCACCGTGGCCGTGCCGTAGGTGCCGAGTCGGGAGTCCTTGAGGATGGCCAGACGCTGTTCGCGGGTCCATCCGCCACCGAACGCGTCGGCCACGTCGGCGATCCCGTCAAGGTGAAAGGCACCGGTGATCAGGGTCGAGGCGGCCACCGAGAGTGCGGCGGCCAGCAGCGGATCGACGAACCGCGCGGCGACAACCAGAACCAAGCCCTGGGCCAGACCGATCATGGCCCCGACCGTCGGGAACCAGCCGACGGCGCGGGCCAGCACCCCCTCGGTTTCGCCCATGGGAAGGCGGGTCAGGAATCCGACAGCGGTGCGAAGTCCGGCCGTCAACCCGACCTCACGTCTTCTCGGCGAGGGTGGGACCGAACCATTCGGCGAAGGTCGGAACGTCGGAGACGAGCGCGCACGCCATCCGCACCAGCGGCACAGCGGCCATCGCCCCCGACGCCTCCCCGAGCCGGAGGTCGAGATCGAGCAGCGGGCGGAGTTCGAGATGATCGAGAACGGCCTGGTGGCCGTGCTCCGCCGACCGATGACCGGCCCACAGGTGACGCGACGCCTCGGGATGCAGATGGTGAACAACCATGGCCGACGCTCCGACCACGAAGCCGTCGAGCAGCACCGGTAGCGAGCGGCAGCGGGCTTCGACCAAGGCACCGGCCATGGCCGCCAGCTCCGTCCCGCCCAGGTGGCGTAGGGCTTCGAGCGCGGTTGTCGCATCACCGGTGGTCGGGGCGATGTGAGCCCGTAGGCTCCGTCCACCGGCACGGGATTCGGCCGGGTCCGACAACGCCCTGTCGAATCGATCCACAGCCTTGGACACCGCGGCGACCTTGGCGGCCAAGCCCTCGTCGTCCACACCGGTGCCCCTTCCGACGATCCTGTCGGCCGGGCAGTCGAGCAGGGCGCAGATGACGGCGGCAGCGGCTGTGGTGTTGCCGATCCCCATCTCTCCGACGACGAGCAGGTCGACACCATCACCGTCGGCCAGCGAGGCCACCGCCTGCCGCCCCCGATCGAGCGAGCGCTCGAATCGGTCTTGGTCCATGGCCGGCCCGATCCGGATGTCGGCGGTGGGAGCGCCGACCCCGACGTCGACCACGGTCACGGATGCTCCGGCCACGGTGGCCATCGCCGAGATCGACGCCTGGTGCTTCTCGAACGCCTCAACCATGGCACCGGTGACCTCGGGCGGGTAGGCGCTCAGCGACGCCACGCCGTGGTCTCCGGCGAAGATGATCGCCGCCGGACGTTCCACCGATGGCGTGATGGTGCGCTGCCAGCCGGCCAGCCACACGGCCACCTCGTCGAGCCGGGCCAGTGCCCCGGCAGGGCGAAGGATGTCGGCCACCCGCTCGGCCACGGCGTGACGGCTTTCGACGTCGGCCGGTGGCGCTGCGGCCACCTCGGCGACCAAACGCTCCCGCCAGTGCGAGCCCGTGCCGGGTCCCGTCATGACGTGTCTCCCATGGCGTGCAGAATATCGCCACCGTCGTCGAGCCGGAGCGCTCGACCGGCCATCACCAGATAGGTGGCGTCGAGCGATGCCGCCAGGATCTTGTTGGCGGTGCCGAGGAGGTCCCGATACCGGCGACCGAGCTCGGTGGCCGGGTGCACACCCATGCCGACCTCGTTGCTCACGACCACCGCCGGTCTCCCGGCGAGCGCCCGGCCGAGCCGGCCGATCTGTTCGATCACGCTGTCGTCGTCGAGGTCGGCGTAGAGCAGGTTGGCGACCAGGACGGTGATGCAGTCGACGATGATCAAGCCGTCCGGCGAGCCCGGCAGATCAGTGGCATCGAGTTCGGGGTGTTCCAGGACCGTCCAATGATCGGGACGCTCCCGACGGTGCCGGTCGATCCGGGCCGCCATGTCGTCGTCGATGGGCCGGGCGGTGGCGATGAAGGTCACCGCTCCCCGCCGGCCCTCACCGATGGCAACGGCCAGCGAACTCTTCCCGCTGCGTACCCCGCCGAGCAGCAGGATGGATTGGATCTCGGTCATCGGGATGGCTCGTCGCTTGCGACGGCGGCTCACGGCGCGCCGGCCGACCGGTCCTACGCCGGGTTGCGTCGGGTGAAGACGGGCCGCTCGTCGGTCGAACGCTCGGGATCGTGGGCGTATCCCAGCCCGTCGAACTTGGCCAGTTGATCGACGTTGGTGATGCGCTCCCGCACGAGCCATGCCGCCATCGAACCTCGAGCCTTCTTGGCGAAGAAGCTGACGGTTCGGAAGTCGCCGTCGCCCTTTGCGTCGAGGAACGCCGGCGAGACGACCGGCCCATCCAGCTCAGCGGTTCGAATCGACTTGAAGTATTCGTTCGAGGCCAGGTTCACCAGTACCTTCTCGCCGGGGCTGGCCGCCAGGTCGCTGTTCAACATGTCGGTGATGGTGGAGCCCCAGAAGGTGTAGAGGTCTTTGCCCTTCTTCGTCTTCACCTTGGAGCCCATCTCCAGCCGGTACGGCATCATCAGATCGAGCGGGCGCAACACGCCGTAGAGGCCCGACAGGATCCGGAGGACCTTCTGGGCGTGGGTGAAGTCGCGCTGATTGAACGATCCGGCGTCGAGCCCGGTGTAGACGTCGCCGTTGAAGGCCAGGATCGACGGGCGGGCCGAGCCCTCGGGGAAGGGCACCTCCCAATCCTGGAAGCGTTCGTGGTTGAGCTCGGCCAGATCCGACGAGACACCCATCATCTGCTTCAGCGAGCGGGGCGACTTGGTGGCCATGACGCCGACCAGCTCGGAGGCCTGCTCGAGCATGCGGGGCTCCGACGATTTCGACGTGGCCAGCGGTGAGTCGTAGTCGAGCGACTTTGCGGGGGAGAGAACGATCAGCACCCTCTCATTGTGGCCAAAGTCCCCGGCAGTTCAAAGCCCGGCCGTCGACGCCGCTCCCCACCGAGGGTGCGCTCACCCGTCGGCGCGGGGAAATCCGAGCTTCACCGATGTGCCCGGCGACCACAGGGCCTGCCCGGATCCGGCGGTCGGAGGGAGGCCGGCGGCGACCAGGATCTCGTCGTCGAAGAACTCGACCGAGGCTCGGTGCAGAACCCACGGCTCGTGAACGGTCGTGACCATCCGGATCCGGTCGGGTGGATCCCAGAAACGAGGCGGAAGAACGATACGCCAGCGGGCGGTCAGGAATCGATCGACGTCGGTAGGGGTGATGGCGGGGCCGACCGTGAGCTTCAGCCGGGCCGTCGCCCCGTCGGGGCGTTGGGCCCGGTAGTCGATCCGGTCGTCGACCCTGGAGAATCGCGTTTCGGCCTCGTAGGCCTGGAGGTTGAACCATCGCCGGAGCCCCGCCGCGATCCTCCGGTTGCTGTCCACCGACAGATACCAGACGCCGGGGTGGCCGAACCGGTCGACGACCGCCACGACGGCCCGAACCTCGTCGATGGTCGGTCCGAGCCGAGGCCGCAACGGTAGGCGGTCGAGAGACGAGGTGTCGCCGAACCGGCCGGGGCCCACCGTGACCGTGGTGAACTGGTAACCGGCCCACGCCCGCCCGCCATAGAGGTCCAGTGAGACCGATGACGGCAACAGCCGCGCCAGGGTGTCGGGATCGTAGGCCCAATGGGCGAATCCCACCGATCGCCATGCGACGGTGACCGACGGCCCGTCGAGTGCGACCGGACAGGTTGCTGCGAACAGTCCCCCTCGTTCGATTCCCGTCGTCACCGCCGTGCCACCGCCTCGTCTAGTCGACCGACACGACCCGTCCGGGGTCGACCGGCGGCAGCAGATCGGGCGCGATGTACATGGGTCGGGCATGGGGGATCCGGGCCCGCGCGGCGGCCTCCTCCACCCCGTCGACGGCGCCGGCAAGCGAGTGGATCGACCCGGCCGGCATCGATGACGTCCGGGTGAACAGGTAGGCGACCAACGTGGTGGCTGCGACCGCCGAGCTGCCGAAGAACGCGGCCAGGACCGCCGTGCTACTGCCACCTGCTGCCATCGGAACCTCCCGGATCTCGCCGTCATCGGTCAGGTCGTGGCCGCCGCAGATCTGCCCGGATGACGCGGTTCCAGAGTACAGGGCCGGCGGGCGCTGCTGCTGCTTCCCGAACCAGCTTGCGCGTTGGCGACGACGTGGTCTATGCCGTCAGCAGCAACCAGAGTCCGAGTGCGCTGTAGGCGATCATCACGAACACCATCGCCAGCTGACTTCGGGTGGCCACCTGGGCCGGGAACCGGTCGACGGCGATGTCGTGGGCCACGACAACGGCGCCCACGTGGCCGACCAGCATGGCCGCCACCTGAATCCAGGCGGTCACGTCTGGGTCGATCTGCCAGATGACGTTGTCGGCCATACCCCCGATGTTCCAGCCCCACCCGAACGGGTCGGCCAGACGGAAGACGAACGCCTGGATGTTGTCGACAAAGACCTGGAAGTAGTGGGCCACCGTGTAGCCGAAGGCGATCGGGACGAGCGACGGAGCGAAGGCGGCCATTGCCGTGTTGCGGTCGAGTTCGGTGACACGGGCGGTCCACCACACCCCGTAGCCGTAGAGGGCGGACACCACCAAGATCGACAGGAGCAGCCCGACGAACTCGGCGGCCGAGAACGTCCAGCCCCCGAGGTCGGCAAAGATGTCGCGCCCGATGGAGCTCTCGCTGAACCCGTCGAACGAGGTGCCGCCGATCACCGTGAGCAGCAGCGCCGCGGTCCCAGGGCGGACGGGCATGCCGGCCAGCCCGGCCAACGGCGGTCGGAGCCGCAGCCGTTGCCCGTCACCGAAGACGGGGCCCATGGCCCCGATCAACCGGAATACCGCCGTGAACGGCTCGTTCGACAGCACCCACTCCCGCCCCCAGGTCGCTGCCGCCACGGTGACACCGACGAGATGGGTCGTCAGCAGAACCGCCAACGTGCGGGGTTCGCTGCCGGTCGGGTGCGACAGCTCGTAGAACAGGAAGATGACGATGCCGACCGTGGCCGGCCACAGGCCCCAGTCGGGTCCCCGCCGGGTCGGCGAACGTGAACCGTGCCGCCCGTCGACCAGGGATGCGATCGGGCGGAACGGGTTCACTGCCGCCCACGCGTCACCGATCAGCCCGGCGGCGAACGCACCGCCGACCCACACGGTCACGTACAGCGTGACCGGGAGGATGTTGCGGACGACGATGTTCTCGCCGATCCATCCCGCCGTCAGGCTGAGGGCGAAAATCCCGAATCCGAGCGCACCGAGGGTCGACGAGAGCCACGTGGGCGACCGGGCGAGCGGCCGCCCCTCGGCCAGGCGTCGCAGCTTCGGTTCGGGCCACAGCACGACGAGTGCGACGAACGACACCGCCAAGGCGATGCCGAGCGCCCAGACGAAGAAGGGGAGTGGCAGTGGCAGGTCGCCCCGGGCGCCGACACCGTGGGCGATGATCGCCGGTCGAGGGACGGAAAGGCCCACGGGGCTCAGCCGACCTGAAGATCGAACAGGAACAGGCCGGCGTCCTCGAGCTCCACCTCGAACAGACCCGGCGAATCGGCGGTGAACACCAGCTCAACCGGATCGCCCGGTCCGATCGTGGCCAGGATGTCGTAGCCGTGGACGTGTACGTGGTCGGGCGCGTCGGACGACACGATCAGCGCGACGGTCGATCCCTCCTCGACGACGAAGCGGGTGTCGTCCCGTCGCACGGAGCCGTCGACGATGTCGATCTCGATGACGGCGTCGGCCCCGCCAGGAGCGATGTCGAGCTCCGCCGGCGAGCCGGATTCCCGGTCGGTCAGGCCATCATCGGCCGTGTCCTGATCGTGGTTGATCGAGGCGCCGTCACCGTCGTTGGCGGTATCGGCGGCCTGGCCGGCGGTGACGTCGATGGTGGTCGACACCGCCACCTGTTCGCCGTCGACCACCGGGGTCGAATCGGGCGTTGCCGTTGCGGTCTCAACGGCGGAGTCGCCGCACGCGGTGAGGACCACGCCGATTCCAAGCGCGCCGGTGAACACCGATGCCGCCGCGACCGGGACTCTGGTGGGTCGGTGCATGGGATTTCCTTTCGAGAGGGCCGCGAGATCAGAGGCTGGATGGTCGTAACGTCTCGGAGCGCCAAGGAGTCCCCGAGCCACCAGCGGGATGATAACCAGCCCGGCGATGGCCGCGGCAAACTGCGTGGCGTGCCAGGTGGCCGTCACATCGCCAAGTGGGCGGAGTGCAAAACGGGGTACGGTCCAGATGTCGAGCTCCATCCGCTTTCGAAAGGTCCAGGTACATGAACGCAGCACCGGATACACCAGACGAACCGACCGCGGCCATGGGGGCGGAGACATTGATCGGGGTGCTACGGCGAGCCTCCGACTCGGGATTCGGCGCCCAGTTCATCGCCCGACCCGATGGCATGATCACGTGCAAATCGTGTGACGCCACCAGCGCCGCAGCCGCGATCGATCCGGTCCGCAGCCATCGGTTGGAAGGGGCCAGTGACGCCGCCGACCTGATGCTCGTCGTCGAGGCACGCTGTCCGGTGTGCGACACGGGTGGTGTGCTCACGCTCGGATACGGTCCCAACGCCACGGCGGAGGACGAAGCGGTGCTCGCGGAGTTGAAACTCGACGACCGCTGAAGGACGGCCAAGCATCACCAGCCGTCGCCCTCAGTGCGGGGTGGAACGGTCCGGTCGAGCCAGGAGCGTCGGATCGAGTACGTGCCGCGCCCGGTCATGGTCGAGCAGCCCCTCCTCCACGACAACGTCGAGAACAGTCCTCCCGGTTCGGTGAGCGGTCTTCACCACCTCGGCCGCGGCGTCGTAGCCGATTTCGAGGTTGAGTCGCGCCGCCCCGGCGAGGGTGGCCTCGGCGTAGGTTCGGCATTGAGCTTCACTGGCCTCGAGGCCGGCACACATCGCGGTGAAAGCCGTAGCGGCCGACGTGAGCAACGTCAGTGAGTCGAACAGGTTCCGGGCCATCACCGGCAGGAACACGTTGAGTTCGAGATCGCCCTGGCTTCCGGCGAACGCGACCGCGGCGTCGTTGCCGAAGACCTGCGTGCACACCTGGAGCACGACCTCACAGATCACCGGGTTCGTCTTGCCCGGCATGATCGACGAGCCCGGTTGCAGCTCGGGAAGGACGAGTTCGGCCAGCCCGGTTCGAGGTCCACTGCCCAGCCAACGAATGTCGTTGGCGATCTTGAACAGCGTGACGGCGAGATTCCGCAATTGGGCCGAGAGTTCGACGAGCGAATCCTGGCCGCCCTGAACCGCGAAGTGGTTCGCCGCCACCGTGAGATCCAGGTCGGTACGCTCGGCCAGAATCGCCACCGCCCGGGCGGCGTAGCCGGCGGGCGCGTTCAGCCCGCTGCCGGTGGCCGTTCCCCCCAGCGGCAACGCCGCCAGGCGGGGTAGCGTCGACGTCAGGCGCTCGGCGGCCTCCCCGACGGCAAACCGGTAGCCGCCGAACTCGTCCCCCAACATGATCGGCGTTGCGTCCATCAGGTGGGTCCGGCCGGCCTTGACCACCGAGTCGAACCGGGTGGCCGCGCGGGCCAGCTCCTGCTCGAGAGACCGCACGGCGGGAATCAGGTCATGGAGCAGTGCGGTCAGGGCGGCGACACGTATGGCGGAGGGAATCGCGTCGTTCGAGGACTGCGACGCATTGACATGGTCATTGGGGTGTACGGCCGACCCCAACCGCCGTTCGGCCAGGGTGGCGATGACCTCGTTCATGTTCATGTTGGTCGACGTTCCCGAGCCGGTCTGGAACACGTCGACCGGAAACTGGTCGGACCATCGCCCGTCGATGATCTCGTCGGCCGTCGATGCGATCGCAGCCGCCATCGGCTCCGACACGCCGGTAACCTGCTCGAACTCGGTGTTGGCGGTGGCGGCGGCTGCCTTGATGTGGGCGAGGGCGACGAGCACCGGTCGAGGCATGGGTTCGCCGGAGATCTCGAAATTGCGGATCGCCAGCTCGGTATTCGGTCCGTACAGCGGGATCTGCCCCTCGGGCGGTTGCTCTTCATCGGAACGGTCCATGTCAGCGAACTCCGGTTGTCGTTGTGGGCGTCGGTCTATCGGCTTTCCTCCTTCCACGCTAGGGTCGGGGGGACCCCGGTCGTCGAGCCAGCGAGGTCCCCCGGTGCCGCATCCCATCTGGAACTCCAAATCGATCGTCGCCATCGACGGTGGTCGCGGACGCGGCGAGGGCTGATCGGATGGGTCTCCGACGCATTCTGTTGCCCGATGAACCGTTCGACGGCCTCGACGCCTACGAGGCGGCGGGCGGCGGCGCCGGATTGCAGGCACTCGCCGATCATGGGCCGGCGCGGGTCCTCGACGAGTTGGAGGCGTCGGGCCTGCGAGGTCGCGGCGGGGCGGGATTCCCCACCGGGCTGAAATGGCGCTCGATCGTGGCCGGCGGCCCGTCGGCCGGGAACCGCTACGTGGTGGCCAATGGCGCCGAGGGTGAGCCGGGCACCTTCAAGGACCGCCATCTGCTTCGCCGCAACCCGTACTCGATGCTCGAGGGTCTGGCCATATCGGCGGCGGTCATGGGCGCCCGTCAGGCCTACGTGGCGGTCAAATCGTCGTTCGTCACCGAGATCGAGCGCCTGTCGACGGCACTCGTCGAGACGGCACGGGCCGGCTGGTGGCCCGATGTCGAGGTGTCGGTCGTCGGTGGTCCCGAGGAGTACCTGTTCGGCGAGGAGAAGGCTCTCCTCGAGGTGATCGAGGGTGAGGACCCGCTACCCCGACTGTTCCCTCCCTACGTGTACGGCCTGTTCACCACCAGCCCGCAGATGGGCTGGTCGGCAGGTCGAAGTCTCGAATCCCGCGATCAGGGCGCCAACCCGACCCTCGTCAACAACGTCGAGACCCTGGCCAACGTCCCGGCCATCGTCGCCCGGGGAGGGGAGTGGTTCCGGTCCATCGGCACCTCCGAGTCGCCGGGCACCGTGCTGTGCACGATCTCCGGTGACACCAGGCGTCACGGTGTCGAGGAGTTCGAGATGGGTACGCCGGTCGGGGAGATCGTCGAGACGATCGGTGGTGGTGTGACCGGCGGACGCTCGGTTCGCTACCTGCTGTCCGGTGTGTCCAATCGGGTCGCGCGCAGCGATCTCCTGAACACACCGGCGTCGCACGAAGCCCTTTCCGCCGTCGGCGCCGGCCTCGGAACCGGCGGCTTCATCGTCTTCGACGACCGTACCGATCCGATCGAGCTGGCCCACGCCGTATCCCGATTCCTGTGGATCGAATCATGCGGCCAGTGCCCGGCGTGCAAGCTCGGATGCGAGCACGTCACGTCGTTGCTCGATGAGGCAACCAGGACGAGGCGGGTCGACCTCGGTGTGCTGTCGGCCCGGTTGAACACCGTCAACGACGCGGCTCGGTGCTACTTGCCGACCCAGGAGCAGCAGGTGGTCGGCAGTCTCCTGGCCGATGTGCGTGACGGTGTCGTCGGCGAGCATCGCAACCTGCTCATTGCGCCGATCACGGACCTCGTCGACGGCCGGTTCACACTCGCCGAACATCATCGGCTCAAGCGACCGGATTGGACCTACGCCGACTAGGCGCCCCGTCGCGGCCGTCCGGCCGTGGGGGGCGCGGGGAATCAGTCCTGGGCCACCATGGCAACTTCGATGCGGTCCTGACGCCACTCCCGAGCCGCTTCGAGCGCGGTGTCGGCGGCCTCGAGCACTTCGTTCGGCCCGAAGGCGTGAGCCGGATAGCAGGCCACGCCCGCCCAGAGTGTGAGGTTGGCCGTTCGATCGGCCAGGTAGCGGCGAATTCGCTCGACGGTCCAGATCGCCCCGTTCTCCGGTGTGTCCTCCAGGAGAAGCGCGAAGTCGCCGTTGCGAAGCCGGCAGGCCGTGTCGGCCTCGCGCAGGGTCGCCTTGATGGCCTCGGTCACGACGTCGGCCTCGGTCGGAACCGGGTCGTTGCCGGGCAACCCCTCGACGACCTCGAGGATGACGATGGCCACCGGACGCAGATGACGTCGGGCGGCCGCAATCCTCGACTCCAGCGCCACCAGGAAGAAGTTCTCGCTGAACAAACCGGTCGACTGATCGATCAGCGGGTCGCTGTCGGTGTCGGTCTCCTCGCCGAAGTCGGCGTCGGCTTCCACCGAAACGGCCGCCAGCTCCTCCCGCAGGCGGGACTCGGTCTCCTTGGCCTCGTGGCGGACGCTGCGCAGCTCCTCCTCCACCAGTGACTGTACGGCCGCCTGTTCCTCCAACTGCTGGGCGATACGCAGCCCGGCCACGCCGGCGGCCAGGGCCAGGACCCCGGCGACCGCACCGAAACTGGGCGCGTCCAAACCGAGGCCGATCATGCCGGCCGCCAGCCCGAGTACGCCGGCGGCGATGCCCGGCAGGGCGGTCTTGGTGCTCACGGTTGATCTCGCAACTCTGACGGGTCCCTTTTGCAGCGGCTGGCCATGGTCGGCACGTCGGTCGAGGAAGCTCTGCTTAACCATCGGCGGTAAACGAGCTGACTGAAGTTGAAGCCGATCTGGAAGTCTACGTGTCGCGGAGCGTCTCGGCGCGTCGTTCGGTGGCTCATCCTCGAGATCGGTGGGCCAGCGCCAGATCGACCATGACGGTCACGATGTCGGCCAACCGGTAGTCCTTCGGGGTGAAGACCCGTTCCACCCCGGCGTCGAGCAGGACCCGCTGGTCGCCGACCGGGATGATGCCGCCGACCACAACCGGCGCGTCGACCCCCTCGCCCCGCAACGCGGCAACGGTTTCGGGGACGAGCTCCAGGTGGCTTCCCGAGAGAATCGACAGACCGACGATGTCGACATCCTCGTCGCGGGCCACCTCGGCGATTCGGGCCGGTGTGACCCGGATGCCTTCGTAGATGACCTCCATGCCGCCGTCGCGGGCGGCCACCGCGACCTGTTCGGCGCCGTTGGAGTGGCCGTCCAGACCGGGTTTGGCCACGAGCAGGCGGGGAGGGCCGTCGGGCTCCTTTCGTACCCGTTGTGAAAGCGATCGAAGCGACGCCGACTCCCTGACGGCGCCGACCGCGCCCTGCACACCGGTGGGGCCGCGGTACTCGCCGAAGACCTCACGCAGGCAGGCCGCCCACTCGCCGGTCGTACCACCGGCCTCGGCCAGCGCCAGCGTCGGGGCCATGATGTTGGCAGACCACGACCGGTCCCCGTTGGACGCCACCACGGCCAGGTCGTCGAGGGCCCGGGCCACTGCCGTGCCGTTGCGCTCGGCCATCCACCGTTCCAGATCGGCCACCATGGCGGCACCGACCTCCGGGTCGACCCGCAGGATCGAGTCGCCGTCCTCGGCATCGGGATTGTGCAGTTCCGAGGGGGTGGACTCGGTGAAGTCGTTGACGCCGACCACGATCTGGTCCCCGGCTTCGATCCGACGAACACGCTCGGCGTTGGAGCGCACCAGTCTCGACTTCAGCTCCTCGATGGCGGCGAAGGCGCCGCCGAGCTCCATGACGTCGTCGAGTTCGGCCTGGGCGGCGTCGATCATGTCGGCCGTCTTGGCCTCGATGACGTGGGAGCCGTTGAAGATGTCGTCGTAGTCGAGCAGGTCGGTCTCGTGGGCCAACACCTGCTGGATCCGCAGCGACCACTGCTGATCCCACGGCCGCGGCAGGCCGAGCGCCTCGTTCCATGCGGGCAGCTGGAGCGACCGGGCCCGGGCGTCGCGCGACAGGGTGACACCCAGTGCCTCGAGCACGATCCGCTGCAGGTTGTTCTCCGGTTGGGCCTCGGTCAGCCCCAGCGAGTTGACCTGCACCCCGTAGCGGAATCGGCGGGCCTTCGGGTCGGTGATCCCGTACCGTTCGGCGCAGATGCGATCCCACATCCGGGTGAAGGCCCGCATCTTGCAGGTCTCGGTGACGAACCGGATGCCGGCGTTCACGAAGAACGACATCGACGCCACCACGGCGGGGAACCGGTCGGCGTCGACCTGGCCCGACGACCGGATTGCGTCGAGAACGTCGATGGCGTTGGCGAGAGCGAACGCGATCTCCTGGGTGGGCGTGGCGCCGGCCTCCTGCAGGTGGTAGGAACAGACGTTCATAGGGTTCCAGCGGGGCAGGTGGCGGGAGCAGTAGGCGAACATGTCGACCACCAGCCGGCGCGACGCCTCGGGCGGGAAGATGTAGGTGCCCCGGCTCAGATACTCCTTGACGATGTCGTTCTGGGTGGTTCCCCGCAGCTCGGTCGAGGCCACACCCTGGTCTGCGGCGTTGACGACGTAGAGGGCCAGCAGCCACGACGCCGGGGCGTTGATCGTCATCGACGTGTTCATCCGACCGACCGGGATGCCGTCGAGCAGCGTGGCCATGTGCCCTTTGTGCACCACCGGTACACCGACTTTGCCCACCTCGCCCCGAGCGAGGCGGTGATCCGGGTTGTAGCCGGTCTGGGTCGGCAGATCGAACGCGATCGACAGGCCGGTCTGACCCTTGGCCAGGTTGGTTCGGTACAGCTCGTTGGACGCCGCCGCGGTGGAGTGACCGGAGTAGGTTCGCATCATCCAGGGGCGATCCCTCGGTCTTGCGGTGCCCTCGCCGTTCTGGCCGCCGTGCCCGTCGGCCTGCTCGCTGACGCTCACGGAATCGGTTGCTCCTCGATCGTCGGCTCGTAGCACGGAAGTGGCCCACCCTGATCCAGCGCGTCGGCGACCAGCCGCCGGTACCGATCCCGGGTGACCGTGGTGGCACCCAGCGATTCCAGGTGACGGGTCGACCACTGCACATCGATCATGGTGGCAGAGCCGGTTCCAAGAAGATCAACCAGGTGAACCAGCGCGACCTTCGAGGCATCGGTGCGACGGTGGAACATCGACTCCCCGGCGAACAGCCCGCCGATGCCGATCCCGTACAGTCCACCGGCCAGGCCCACGTCGTCCCACACTTCGACCGAATGGGCCCAACCCAGGCGATGCAGTCGGGTGTAGGCCCGTCGGATGCGCTGATCGATCCAGCCCATCGGACGGGCCGGATCGGAGCAGGCGTGGATGACCTGGTCGAACGCCTCGTTGACCGTCACCGAGTAGCGGCGCACCGATCGGCGCAGCGAACGGGAGACCTTCAGGTCGGCCGGACGGATGATGCCTCGAGGATCGGGGCTGAACCAGCCGATGTGCTTGCGGTCGACCGGCATGGGGAAATAGCCCTTCGTGTAGGCACCCAGAAGGGTGCCGGGCTCCAGGTCGGCGCCGACTGCGACGAAGTCCTCGCCGGGAGCCAGGCTGTCGAGTGCCGGAAACTCCCAGGGCGTGGACGGTGGAACCACCGGTTGATCACGACCGATCACGGCTACCAGGATACGGTGTTCGGCACCGTTGACCGGGGTCGGCCGGGTGATCCGCTGAGGTGGCGCCGGCCGGCGGATCGGCCCGCGTCCCCGGTCCACCGGTCGGTTCGGTGGACGGAGGTTTGGACGGTCGTCCAATCTTTGCCGTATCGTTGAGGAATGCGACTGTCCGGACCGTCGATGGACATTGGACGCGGTTGGCATCCCGATCCCGGCCGGTCGCTGTCACTGCACGCCGACGCCTACACCCGCGACCACTGGTTCGCCGTCGATCAGGAGGCCATCATCAGGCGGTCCTGGCAGTGGATCTGCCACGGCGAGAAGCTCCGCCAGGCGGGCGCCTATGTGGCCGATTCGGTGGCCGGCATGCCGATCGTGGTCCTGCGTGACCTCGTCGGTGAGCTGCGGGCCTTCTACAACGTCTGCCGGCATCGAGCCCATGAACTCGTGCAGGGGGAGGGCACGGTTCGCCGCCTCGTCTGCCCGTACCACGCCTGGACCTACGAGTTGTCCGGCCGGCTCACGAGCGCCCGCCACACCGGCGACCTCGTCGACTTCGACCCGGGCTCGATCTGCCTCGAACCGGTAGCGGTCGCCGAGTTCGGCGGCTTCGTGTTCGTCAACCTCGATCCGTCGGCCCCGACCCTGGAAACGACGGCCGCCGACCTGGCCGCCGAGATCGCCCGGTGGGCCCCCGATGTCGCCGACCTGACCTTCGCCCACCGTCTCACCTACACCATCGAGTCGAACTGGAAGAACGTCGTCGACAACTTCCTCGAGTGCTATCACTGCCATGTCGCCCACAAGGACTTCGTGTCGCTGGTCGACATGGACACCTACACCGTCACCACCCACGACCTGTATTCGAGCCATATGGCCGAAGCCGGCAAGGCCGCCAACACCGCCTATGACGTCTCGGCGGCCACCGTGACCGACCACGCCGTCTGGTGGCTGTGGCCGAACACGGCCATGCTGCGCTATCCCGGACGCGGCAACTTCATCGTGTTGAAGATCATCCCCGCCGGACCGTCGCGCACCCACGAGACCTACGATTTCTTCCTCGAGACCCCCGAGCCGAACGACGCCGAACAGGAGGCGATCCGCTACCTCGACGAGGTGCTCCAGGTCGAGGACATCGCACTGGTCGAGAGTGTGCAGCGCGGTATGTCGACGCCGGCATTCGAGCAGGGGCGGATCGTCAACGATCCGTCGGGATCCGGCCTGTCGGAACACGCGGTCCACCACTTCCACGGTCTCGTCCTCGACGCCTACCGACGGCACGCCGGCACCGGAATCGACTCGGTTCGATGAGCGCGATGCTGGAGGGCCGGGTCGCCCTGGTCACGGGAGGTCGAGGGGGAGCGGGCCGGGCCGTCTGTCGTCGCTTCGTCGACGAAGGCGCCATCGTGTACGCCGGAGACCACTCCCACGATGGATCGATCGGCGGCGACGAACCGGTTTGCGAGCGATTTCTGCGGTTCGACGTCACCGACGAGAACCAGGTGATCGACGGCATCGGTCGGATCGAAGCCGAGACCGACCGACTCGACATCGTGGTCAACGCCGCCGGCATCGAGATCGAGAAGACGGTCGAGAACACCACCTTGGAGGAGTGGAATCGGATCTTCGCCGTCAACGTCACCGGAACCTTCCTGACCTGCAAACATGCACTACCGCTGCTGCGACGCTCCGATCACGCCTCGATCATCAACTTCGGCTCCTACGACGGGTACATCGCCGACCCGAAACTGGCCGCCTACTGCGCCACCAAGGGGGCGATTCACGCCTTGACCAGGGCGATGGCCTGCGACCACGGCCCCGAGGGAATCCGGGTCAACGCAATCTGCCCCGGCTACATCGACACGCCGATGCTCGATCAGTTCTATCCGTCGGGGGTCGACCCTGAGACCGCCCGGTCCGAGGCCGAGCGCATCCATCCCCTCGGGATCATCGGCACGCCGACCGACATGGCCAACCTGGTCACCTGGTTGGCATCGGACGAGGCCCGCTACGCCACCGGTCAGCTCTGGGTGCTCGACGGTGGGCTCTCGGCGCAAGTCCAGCAGATGCGGTTCTGAGCCGGTGGCCGGCCACGGCGGCGAGCGGTCTGCCGGAAGATCGGCGGGAGAGATCGAGCGGTCGACTTCCGAGCGCATCCTCGACGCCACCCTCGCCGTACTGGCCCGTGACGGGGTGGCCGGCGTCAGTGTGCGAGCGGTCGCCCAGGAGGCCGGTGTGGCCCGGGGCCTCGCCGGTTACTACTTCGACGACAAGCGGGGGCTCGTCAGCGCGGCGCTCCGTCGAATCGGTGAGCAGGATCTGGAACTGGTGGCACCCGAGCCGGGCGCGGATCCCCTCGACCATCTCCGCCGCTGCCTCCGCCGGGCCGTCGACCCTGCGTACCTTGCCTCCGACTATCTGAGTCTCCGGCTGCAACTGTGGTCGCTGGCCGGCGTCGATCCCGCTTACGCCGACATCAATCAATCCGCTCAGGAGCGGTATCTCGACGGTCTGGCCGACCTGGTGGCCGCCGCCCGCCCCGATCTCGATCGGCCGGAGATCGAGCGCCGGGCGGCCGACATGCTGGTGGTGCAGAACGGCGTCTGGTTGACCGCCGTGATCATTGATGACGAGTCGGCGCTACAACGGGCGGTGACCCGGTGTGAGGCCCTGGCGTTCGACTGACCGCCATCAACGGATTTCGCTGGCAAGGAGTTCGGTAAGTGCCCGGCAGACGTCGGGATTCTCGCCTGGCACCGTTCGCAGCACCTGATGGATACGGGGTAGCGGGTCCAGCTCGACGGGGGGCGTCCATTCGACGATCCGATCGGAGAGATAGTGGCTGAGGACCAAACCGACCCCCAAACCGGCCTCGACGGCGGCGAGGACGGCGGCGGTCGATGATCCGGAGAACGTGACGAAGTAGTCGAGATCGGCGTTGTCGAGCTGGGGCCGTCCGGTGACCTGATAAAAACAATCCTCACCGAAACTGACGAGTGGAATCGGTGTCGATTGATGGTCCCATTGGCTCGACGTCACCCAGAACAGCTGATCGGTCCACAGAACGACGTCGTCGGTCCGAAGCTGCTCGTCGATGACCTGGATGATTGCGAGATCGATCGAGCCGCGATCGATCTGTTCCGCCAGCTGCTCGGTCGGTGCAAACGTGAACTGCACCATCGCGTCAGGGTGCAGACGACTGAACCGCCCGAGGACCGACGTGAGGCGGTCCGCGTAGAAGTCCTCGTTGGCGCCGATACGGACCCGCCCCGACAGTTCGTCGTAGACAAGTCGTGAGGCGGCTCGGTCGTGGAGTTCGAGCATTACCCGCCCGTCCTCGATGAGGGCCAGGCCGTCGCGGTTCGGGCGTATGGCGTGGCCGTCGCGAATCAGGAGCGGTCGCCCCACCTTTTCCTCGAGGCGCTTGATCTTGTGGCTGACCGCGGACTGGCTCAGGTCAAGGTGTCGGGCGGCATTGGTCATACCCCCGTGATCGACCACGGAGATGAGGGTGCGGATCGACTCGAGGTCGAGCTGAAGGGGAGGTGGCATGTGCAAGAGTATGCCCGATAATCATGACAAAAGCGGCTGAAAAGTAGAAACACATGTAGGTTGCGTCATGCACTTCTTCCGGCGATGATGGGCCAATGGCAACAGCAATCCACGCTCCTCACACCGGAGAAACCGCCGCCCACCGCTCGACCCTCGTGGCCGATTCGCCGGTCGCCGAGCGGCCCATCGAAGCGCCCGTTGAACTGATCGAGGCAACGCCTCCGACCGCCCCCACCCGCTATCCCGGGATGTGGCTGGATCGACTCCGCCGCCCCGATTCGGCAGCCCTCTCGCCTCGGGACCTCGTGCTCGCCACCGTCGACCCCTTGTCCAGAGTCCGTTCGATCCAGCGCTGACCGCTCGTCACTCGATCGGCTGGCGCCGGCTGCTCGGCGGGCACCTTCCTCGCCGGCCCCGGCTCGGCCGTCTCGGCGGATCTCGGATGGACGACGCGGCCTGTGGCACCTCCGGCTCACGCGGCGGCCGGTGGTCGGTCTGGCCCTGCAGTGGGCGGGATGATCGGTGAGCGCGGCACCGCGGGGACGCTACGGTTCCGTCAATGACATTCAGATCGACGCCGTCGTGGGATCAGGAGACGACGCTGGGCGGGGCGCGGGATCAGGTTCGACGCCGGGTGGAGGAGCAGGCGGCGAGACGCAACGTTGCCGCCCGGTGGATAGGCGGTGTGGACCCGGCGGCCGAGCTGGACACGATCCGCGGTCTGGGTCGCGGCGTGGTTGTCGGCTCCGAGATGGCACTGTGGCGGTGGTCGGCCGATGCGCTCGCCCGCCTGTGCGAGCTGGTGCGCGAACTCGACGGCCTGCTCGTCTTCATCGAACCGACCGCCGGGCTCGGCTGGCGGCGGCTGCTACAACTGCCGGGGCGTCGGTACCGACGCGACATCCCCGCCGAGCTGCGGGCCGCCGGGTTCATCGTCACCACCCAGGTGCGGTTGCGGCACGGCGGTTACGGCACCTACGTCCGGGGGGAAGCTCGACACATCGCATCCGTGGCGGAGTAGGCGAGGAGTCTCAGCCCTCGGTGATGGTCACCGAGTTGATGTAGATCTCCTCGGTGGGAGCATCCTGCGGCGAGCCGGTGGTGGGGATCGACTCGATGGCCGTGACCACGTCCATCCCGTTGGTCACCTGTCCGAACAGCGAATACTCCGGCGGCAAGGCCTCGCCGGCGGGCCCGGTGACGATGAAGAACTGTGCGCCGGTGGCATTCGGCCCGGCGCTCTTGGCCATGGCGAAGGATCCGATCTCATAGGCGGTCTCGTCGCCGCCCGGCTCGGCGGGCGGCTCCTCGGCGATCAGATAGCCCGGGTTGCCGAGTCCGGGGCTGGGTCCGGTGGCGTCGCCGCCCTGAATCACGAACCCGGGAATGATGCGATGGAACGGGGTGCCGTCGTAGTAGTGGTAGCGGGAGAGAACCACGAAGTTGTTCACCGTTTCCGGGGCGGCCGCGGCGTCGAGCTCGACGGTGATGTCGCCTGCGGTGGTGGCGAGCGTGGCGGTGTAGGAGGCGGCGGTGTCGATACACATCGGTGGTGCCTCCGAGAAGGTGGTGATGCGATCGGACGAGCCGTCGGCGGCCGGGCATTCGGTCGGCCCGTCGATGGTGCCGCCCGGAGCGGGCACGCTGATGGCGCTCACCGGGCCGGCGACGGTCGTCGTGGTTTCCTCGACGACCTCTTGTTCGGCCGCGTCGTCACTCGCCACCTCGTCGTCACCGCCGGAGGTGGCGACATAGAGCAGGCCGAGCCCGGCCATCACGGCGATGGCGAAGATGCCGGCGGTGAACCCGACCTGCCGGCGCCGCTCCTTCTTTTCGACCTTTTCCTCGATTTCCTGTTTCAGCGCACGATTGGCCCGCTGACGTTCTCGTCTTTCAGTAGCCACGGAAGTGTAATCTAACGCTTGCAGCGACGAGTTCGACGTCACACCATCCACCGCAGCCGACAACATCGGCCTCTCCACCGGCGATCGGTGCCGTAAACCGGGTTCCAGCTCGGTCTCGGGGCGCTACCGTTATTCCTCGTGTCGTTACTGGTGCAGAAATTCGGAGGCACGTCGGTCGCCGATCCCGACCGCATGCGGGTCGTGGCCGACTACGTGGCCCGCTGTCGTCGCCGTGGCGACGACGTGACCCTGGTGGTCTCGGCGATGGGCAAGGAAACCGACGAGCTGATCCACGTCGCCTCGCAGATCTCCAAGAATCCCGACGGGCGGGAGATGGACATGCTCATCACCGCCGGCGAACGGAAGGCCATCGCGCTCATGTGCATGGCACTCGGGGAGCTTGGCGTGCCCGCCCATTCGTTCACGGGGAGCCAGGCCGGTTTCCTGACCGACACCAACCATCAGAACGCGAAGATCCTCCAGATCAATCCCTACCGGATCCGGGAGTCGCTCGACAACGGGATCGTGCCCGTCGTGGCCGGCTCCCAGGGCGTCTCGGGGGACAAGAACGTCACGTTCCTCGGACGGGGTGGCTCCGACACGACGGCGGTGGCCCTCGCCAAGGCGCTCGGGGCCGAATCATGCGAGCTGTTCACCGACGTGAGCGGCGTGTTCACCGCCGATCCGCGGGTGGTGCCGCGGGCCACCAAGATGAGTTCGATCAGCTTCGACGAGCTGCTGGAGATGACGGCGACCGGCTGCCCCAAGCCGGCGATGCGGTCGGTCGAAGTGGCCCACAACCACCATGTCCCCCTGCACATCCGATCCGCCTTCACCTGGGAACCGGGAACGCTGGTGGTCGATGACACAAGCCAACTCGCACTGGAGAATCACATGGAACAGCCGATCATCCGGGCCGTGACCCATGATCTGTCCGAGTCCAAGATCACGGTGGCCGACGTGCCCGACAAACCCGGTATCTCCGCCACCCTGTTCCGGGCTCTGGCCGAGGCCGGCGTCAACGTCGACATGATCGTGCAGAACGTGTCGGAGCAGGGCAACACCGACATCTCGTTCACCGTGCCGAGCGAGGACGCCGCCCGGGCCCACGCGTTGGTGGCCGACGACATCATCGGCCGCATCGGTGGTCAGGTGATGCCGCTCGATCCCAACATCGGCAAGGTGTCGGTGATCGGTGCCGGAATGAAGTCGAATCCCGGTGTGGCCGCCCTGATGTTCGAGACGCTGGCCGAAAACGGCATCAACATCGAGATGATCTCCACCTCGGCCATCCGCATCAGCTGTGTGGTGAACGCCGATCGGGCCGAGGAGGCCGTCCAGCACCTTCACACCGCCTACGGACTGGACTCGTAGCACGACGGGTCCCGAGTCTCCGAACCTCCCCCAAGATCAAACCGAAATCCAGGAGAACCAATCATGGCCAACGGATCAGTCAACGTCGGAGTGGTCGGCGCAACCGGCCAGGTCGGCACCAAGATGCTCGACATCCTCATCGAGCGGTCCTTCCCGATCAACGATCTGCGGTTGTTCGCATCGGCCCGCTCCGCCGGACGCACCATCACCTGGCGCGGGCGGGAGATCACCGTCGAGGACGCGGCAACGGCCGACTACTCGGGGCTCGACGTCGCCCTGTTCTCGGCCGGGGGTGGCACCTCCAAGGAGCTCGCGCCCAAGGTGGCGGCCGCCGGTGTTGTGGTCATCGACAACTCGTCGGCTTGGCGGATGGACCCCGAGGTACCGCTCGTTGTGGCCGGCGTCAACGACGACGCGGCCGGCGACCGGCCGAAGGGAATCATCGCCAACCCCAACTGCACCACCATGGCCGCGATGCCGGTTCTGAAGCCGCTCCACGGTGAGGCGGGTCTGGTGTCGATGATCGTGTCGACCTACCAGGCCACCTCGGGCGCCGGACTGAGCGGCGTCGAAGAGCTGGCCGATCAGATCGCCAAGGCCGGTGATGCCCGACAGCTGACCCACGATGGCTCGGCGGTCGATGTCGGCGAACCCTCGGCGTTTCCCCAGCCGATTGCCTACAACGTGGTGGCCTGGGCCGGTTCCGGCGTCGACGACGGCACGGGCGAGACCAGCGAGGAGCAGAAGCTCCGGTTCGAGAGCCGCAAGATCCTCGGTATCGCCGACCTGACGGTTTCCGGCACGTGCGTTCGGGTGCCGGTGTTCACCGGACACTCGCTGTCGATCAATGCCCGCTTCGCCCGGCCGCTGTCGGTCGAGCGGGCCACCGAGCTTCTGGCCGCGGCGCCCGGTGTGGTGCTCGACGACGTGCCGTCGCCGATCAAGGCCGCGGGCGCCGACCCGACCTACGTCGGCCGAATTCGGCCCGACGAGACCGCCGAGAACGGCTTGGCCCTGTTCCTCTCGAGCGACAATCTGCGCAAGGGTGCAGCGCTCAACGCGGTGGAGATCGCCGAGCTGGTCATCGCGTGACCGTCGAGGGGCCGCCCGAGTTTCCGCTCCGATCGTTTCTCGGGATGGACATCGAGCGGGGCGAAGGCACGGGATCGGTGTCGGTCGAGACCGGTCCCGCCCATGTCAACCCCAACGGTGTCGTCCACGGAGCGGTGACCTTTGCCATGATGGACACGGCGATGGGGGCGGCCGTGTCGTCGCTCCTGGCCGACGGGCAACAGTGTGCAACGGTCGAGATCCAGACCCGTTACCACCGTCCCGTCCGGTCCGGCAGGATCCGTTCCACGGCCGAGGTGGTGACGGCCGGACGCCGGTTGATGCACGTCGCGGCCCGGACGTTCGACGACGAGGATCGTCTGGTGGCGTCGGCCACGTCGACCTACGCCGTCGTCGAACCCCGCTAGCCGAGCCAGACGGCTCGGAGGTGGGTGCAGGATCGCGAATCAGGGTGGGTCGTCGATGTAGCGGGCCACCGCTTCGTCGAGGGAGAGGTCGAGTTGGTTGGCGAGCGACGCCAGCCAGGCCAACACGTCACCCAGTTCGTGGAGTTGTTGCTCGCGAGTGCCCTTGCGAACGGCTTGAGCCAGTTCGCCCAACTCCTCGCAGAGCCAGGCCACCGTTGCCGGTAGACCCCGCTCCCGATCCGAGACGCCATAGAGGTCGTCCATCAAATGCTGCAGCTCGACCAGGTTCACAACGGGGCAGGATAACTCAGCCGATGAGGTGGTCGTCCAAGTCGGCACTGCGGTCGCTCATCAGCCAGCCGATGGCTCGAGTGAGCACCGTGGCCGGCGGGTTGACTGCGAAACCAGGGGGCACCGGGAGCCGGAGCATGGATCGGGCCCACCCGGGCAGACTGGTCACCGCAGCCACGGTGATGAGGCCGTACGGGCCGCGCAGCTGTAACGGCACGGGCGGTCGGATCAGGAAGCGCACCGTTTCCCGAGCCTGGTCGCCGTACTCGCACTCGCCCCGGAACATCTCCAGCTCGGCCGCGAGCCCGGCCCGGTCGGTCGGTGGGGTGGCTCCCAGGCGTCGTCCGACTTCAGCCATCTCGGCCACGTACCGGTCCTTTTCGGCGTCGGTCAACCTGCCGTAGCCGTAGCGATCGAACGCCGAGAGGAAACTGTCGACCTCCGTGCAGTGGACCCAGGTGAGCAGGTGGGGGTCGTTGGCCTCGTAGGGCCGGCCATCCGGAGCGGTCCCGACAACCCGGTCGTGAATCCGCTTGACCAGCTCGATCCACGCCTCGGCGGTGTCGGTGTTGCCGTAGGTGGTGGCACCGATGAAACGGCCGGTGCGATGGAGCCTTCCCCAGGGATCGTCGCGGTAGTCGGAGTGATCCGAGACGCCGGCCATCGCCAACGGATGCAGCGTCTGGATGAGGAGGGATCGCAACCCGCCGATCAACATGGCGGCATCGCCGTGCACCCTCCACGCCACACTGGCGGGCCCGAACAGACCGGGGTCATCCAGGGTGGCGAGTTGGTCGGGGCTGAGCCGGTCGTCGCCGGCGAGCGCGGAACGGAGCGCTTCACCGCCTTGACGGCGGATTGCCGCGAGAGCTTCGTCGACGATCATGATGATCCATGGTAGTTCGTTGCTTCGCGGCGTCGAGGGCCGGGCCATCTGTCGGGTCGGTTCGTCGAGCGGCCGCGGGGGAACGAAGCGAGCCCGAGGTCCACATGATCTCGAAATTGCAACAGTCCCGTCGGAGAAACGACAAACAGGCTATTTTGAGCCTCCTGGGGGCTCGTCGGGCATCAGCGGCGCTGGATCGACGAGACACTCAAATCGGCTAGTAGTTGTTGAACCGTGTCCTCACCTGCTAGGAAATGGGGACCGAATTCGTAAAACGGAGGAAACTGTGGGATTCATTGGATCTATCATCGTGAACTTGATCGTGGGGGCCATCGTCGGTTTCCTTGCTCGTGCCGTGTTGCCAGGGGCTCAGGACATCGGCTTGGTCAAGACCGTCGGGCTCGGCGTCGTCTCGATGTTCATCGTGGCCTTGGTGCTGGGCAGTGTCAGCTGGATCATCGCCCTCATCGTCGGCGTGCTTGTTGCCGCCGGTCTGCTGTGGCTCGGAATCCGCCAGGGTTTCCTCACCGCCTGAGAGCGGGCGCGACGGCGGACAGCCCGAAATGGAAACAGCGGCCTCCTGAAGGGGGCCGCTGTTTCGCTTCTCTGGTCGGGTTGGGGAGATTTGAACTCCCGACCTCCTCGTCCCGAACGAGGCGCGCTACCAACCTGCGCCACAACCCGGAGATATGTGAGCCTATCGCGATCCGGTGGGGCCGCGTCAGGAAAATCGGCGAGCCGTCAGGCCGGTTCGGCGACACCTTCGTGTGACGTGTCGCCGGCCAGCAGTGACTTGACGGCGCGGCGCAGGCGGAGCGAATCGATGGGCTTGATCAGCCACCCGTCAGCTCGCGACTCCTGAGCCAGGAACACGTCGGCGTGACGATCGAGAAGCAGCGCAACCGGACGGTGTTCGAGGCGCCCCGCACCCTCCTCCTGGCGGATGGCCAGGCAGACGGCCATGCCGCCCATGTTGCCGATCTGAAGGTCGAGCAGCACGAGGTCGGGGTTGCGGGCTTCGATGACCGGCAGCACATCGGCGCCCGACCGCACCCGGAGCACGTCGCAATCGTCGTTGGCCAGCGTGGCATCGACTTCAGCCGCTATGTTGTTGGAGTCAGTGGCAAGCAACACGGTCGTCACCCGACCAATGCTACAAAACTCGTGGGCGAAAAGTAGACGCCGAGAAGCAGCGCAACAATTAGGCAGCGAATAGCCGCTACCATCTCCCTGTCGACAACGTTGCGCCGACGGAGAGTGAACGATGCTCGAGATCCACATCGAGGAAAACGACAATTACACGCTGTGCCGCCCGTCGGGCGAACTCGACGCCTACACCGTCGGTGCCTTTCGTGAGGCTCTGTCCAAGCTCGCAGGCCAGCGTCATCTGCTGATCGACCTGTCCGAGGTTCCGTTCATGGATTCGGCCGGCCTTGGTGCTCTCATCGGTGGGATTCGTCGAGCCCGCGAGGCCGAGGGCGCTGTGGCGGTCGCCTGCACCCGCCCTGCGCTCACCCGTCTCCTCCACACCACCGGTTTCGACCGCATCGTGCCGGTCACCGAGTCGGTTGAGGAGGCTGAGCAGGCGCTCGCCGGCGAGGGTGACCTCAGCGCCTGATCATCGCCCGCCGAGGCGCAGCCGCTCAGACGTCAGTCGAGAAGTTCCGTCGCCAACTCCCGCAACGCGTCGAGTTCGGCAACCGGTCGTGCCCGTTCACGGAGCCGAATCACCGGCGCCTCACCGTCGATCGAGGTCACGAACTCAGCGATCAGCGCCGCTTCATGGGAGGCCAAGGCCTGCAGCTGCTGGAGATTGACGGTCAGCGGATCGGCGGCAGGCGCCGAACCCTCGTCGCTGCCGTCGGAGGACCGTGCTGATGACGCGTCGACCGGGCAGGTGCGGTTGACGATGACCGCATCGACAGGACCGATCCGACGGGCGACGTTGGTCGCGATCCAATCGGCTTCGTCGAGCGCCCGCCGGCGGGGTGCGGTGACGAGGACGAATGCCGTTTCCTCCTGCAGGATTCGATCGATCTCCTTCGCCCGACGGTCGAACCCGGTGTCGAGACCCTCGAAGTTGGCGAAGAACGTCACGACGTCGTCGACCAGTCGGCTCCCCACGATGCGGCCGAGCAGCCGGAGCACCAACCGGGTGCCGACGCTCACGGTGCGCAGCAGACCCCGTGGCGCGAACACCGAGCGATAGAGGCGGTGGTTCACGAAACGGTTGAGGCGGCCAGGGCTGTCGAGGAAGTCGAGGGCGTGGCGAGACGGTGGGGTGTCGACGATGACCCGGTCGAAACGCGGGTCGCCGTGGAGTTGATGGAGCCGTTCGGCGGCCATGTACTCGTTTGTGCCCGACAGTGAGCGGGTGAGGTTCTGGAACAGCGGGTTGGCCAGGATGCGTTCGGCCTGTTCCTCGGTGGGCGCCTCCGCTCGGACGACGGCCTCGAAGGTCTCCGCGGGATCGAGCATCGTGGCCCAGAGCTCACCTCCGTCGTCGTGGGCAACCACCCGCCGGGGCTCGTTGGTCAGGCCGCCGTCGAGGCCCAGCGCATCGGCGAGACGGTGGGCTGGATCGATGGTGAGAACCACGACACGTTCGCCTCGACCGGCGAGGGCGACACCCAGCGCGGCGGCCACCGTGGTCTTGCCAACCCCACCGGATCCGAGGCAGAGGACGACGCGATGGTCGGTGAAGAACTCCCGGCCTGCGCCGGGGGGATGGCCGACGTCGGCGGCGGTCATCGGCGGGATCCGTCACCGGAGACGACCGGACTGTCGACCAGCGCGTCGGCCAGCGCAACGAGATCCTCCGGTCCCAGCGAGGCGGTGAATCGCTGCGGAAGGTGGATTTGGGGCAGCGGGAGTTCGGCGATCAACCTCGCCACCTGGGCCTGCTGGTCCGCGCATCGAGCAAGGCGGTAGTCGGCCGCCCGACGTGAGCCGTCGGCGGCCGCCCCGGCTGTGCCGCCCTCGGCTGCGCCGTCGACCGCGGCGGCGAGGCCCTCGATCTCCGGCCACAGCCCGTTGACCACCAGCGGGCCGAGTTGGACGCCGACCGTCTCCTCGATGTCGAAGGCCGTCTCGATCGTCTCCGTCACCGGTGTCTCCTCCGGCAGGGTCACCAGCAGCACTCGACAACGGGCCTCGTCGCCGAGCATGGCCAGTGCCTGATCGGCCTGATCGCGGATCGGACCGCTCGACGTCGAATCGGCCATACCGGCGGCGGCGGTGAGGAGTGACAGGGCGTGTCCGGATGCCGGTGCGTCGACCACGATCAGATCGACATCGCCGGCCTCCTCGAGTTGACGGATCTTGCCGAGCGTCACGAGATCCCGCAGGCCGGGAGCGGCGGCGACGACCACCTCCACCGCTCCGCTTCGACTGAACGTCTTGATGATCGGGCCCATCCCCGTGCGGTCCAGATAGTCGGCGAGCGCCTGGTCGGGATGCAGCTGCATGACGTCGAGCACGCCGGTGCCCCCGGGAAGCAGATCCTCGGCCGCCCGCTGCGGCTTGTTGCCGAGCGCCCCCAACCCCAACGGTTCGAGATTGGCGTAGCCCTCCAACTCGATGAGAAGAACGTGACATCCGCTCCTGGCGGCCGCGAAGGCGATGACAGCCCCTACCGTTGTCTTTCCGACCCCACCCTTACCGGCCACGATGAGGATCTTGGATGCGGCGAAGAAGCTCTGAACAGTCACCACTGACGAGGCTAACGGTCATGCGCGCCCTGATGATGGTGTTTGCGGTTGCGGCGGTGTCGCTGACCACGGCCGGTCCCGCGGCAGCCCAGAACAGCCCCGGCGAATGCCCCGCCGATTTGAACGATGTGCAGGCAACGGATTCGGTGGTCCGGTTCGTGAAGGTCGCGGGCTTGATCGACCCCGCGGTACGCGATTACATGCTCAGCCAGCTCGATCAGGCCGAGGCCGACCCGAACACCGTCGGCTATCTGCTGTGGATGAACAGTAACGGCTCGGTGCTCGGCGATGACGACTATCTGGAACTGGCGACCCGGCTCCGGGAATCGTCGGTGGAGACCGCGCTGTGGGTCGGGAACACCGGCTCGACGGCCCGCGGCGGGGCAGCCGAGCTGGCCACCGTCGTCGACCTCGTCGCCGTCACTCCGAACTCCACCATCGGTCGCACCGGTGAACGGCGCCTGCCGGCCGAGTGGGGGAGTGCGTTCGGCGACGCCGCCGCACGGCTCGAGACCGGCTTGTTCTCCGCCAATCAGGCCATCGAGGCCGGTATCTCCGTCGGTCCGCTGGAGAACACGGTGCCCATCGGATCCTTCGCCACGATGCTGTCGGGATTCGAGGTCTTCGAGTGCGTGAACGCAAACGGCGCCCTGGCCACGGTCCCCACGACCCAGCCGTTGTTGTCCGGCCTACCGCTGGCCCACCAGCTGTTCCACACGGTGGCCAGCCCGGAGGTCGCCTATCTGCTCTTCGTCATGGGGCTGGCGATCATGGTGTTCGAACTGTTCGTGGCCGGCGTCGGCATCGCCGGCGTCATCGGTGCCGGCTCGGTGTTCCTCGGCGGCTACGGCCTGGCCATCCTGCCCGTCAACTGGTGGGCCGTGGCACTGCTGCTGCTTTCGATGTTCTTCCTGGCCATCGACATCCAGACCAACGTTCCTCGGCTCTACACGATCGTCGGGCTGGTCTGTTTCGTGTTGGGCACCTGGTTCCTCTACGACGGCGTCTCGATGTCGTGGATCACGGCGCTGGCCGGGATCATCGCTGCGGTGCTCTACGCCTACACCGGCATGCCGTCCATGGTGCGCACCCGCTTCTCCACGCCGACGATCGGCCGCACATGGATGATCGGGGAGATGGGGGTGGCAACCTCGCCCGTCGACCCGGAGGGTACGGTCAGGATCCGCGACGCCACCTGGCGGGCTATCACCAATCGGGCCACTCCGATCGAGCAGGGCGAATCGATTCGAGTTATCGGAATCGATCGGCTCATCCTGGAAGTCGAGCCCGAGGATGGCGGGGCGAAAGACTACCGGGAGCGTCGAAGTGGAACCCCTGCCACCGGATAGTGGCAAAATCTGAAAAATCGTTCCACAACGTTCTTGTCATCGGCCACTGAATCGACATAAAGTTTCCTCCACAAGGGGGATTATCCGTGACTTTCACGCATCCAGTAAGCGGCCGTCGATGGGACGACGGCTCGTGGCATGACGCGGCAGCGTGCCGTGGACCGAACCAAGTCATCTTCTTTCCGCCTCCTCGCTTGGAGCGGCGAACCGACAAACGTCGTCGAGAGGAGCGGGCCAAGGAGATCTGCGCAACCTGTCCCGTCTTGGACCCGTGTCGCCGTTACGCCCTGGAGATCGGCGAGCAGCACGGTATCTGGGGTGGTCTCACCGCCAAGGAACGGCGGGACCTGATCCCAGCGCGCAACTGAGCCGGAGTCGAGCGCAAGGCGTTCGGCGTCAGAGCCGAGGGCCGGGGATCCGCAGGTCGTCTCGTCGCCTGGTCATGCCGTTGCCGTCGAGATGGGCCAGCAGGGCCAGCACGTACTTCCGTGTCGTGCCGAGCAGGTCCCGGATCTCGGCCACCGTCAGGCCATCGGCTTCGGCGAACGCCTCGGTCAACACGGCTCGGGCCTCGTCGATCGCGGAACGGGCGAAATAGATGCCGTCCTGTTCGACGACCAGCCCGCGACGCACGAGCTCGCGGATCTCGCCGCGGTCGACCCCGTCGGGAGCGGGGGGCGTGAACGGGTCGGCGGCCAGCGACGCCACCCACGGATGGTCGGCCAGCGGATCGACGACCGGTCCGATCACCGCTCGGCCCTGATCGATGCGGATGGACTCCATGGCGTCGAGGACGGTGCGCTGCCGCTCGCTCAGCGACGCCAGATCAAGGCCGAGCGGTCCGGCCCCGGCCACCAGCGCCTCGACCTCGCTCCGCAGGGCGTCGAGCGCGTCGTCGTTCACCACCCAGCGGCCGATCGTGGGCTCCCGAGTGGTTCCGGTCAGCCGCCGCAGTTCATCGACGTCGACCCAACCCCGCTCGGCCACGATCCGGTCCACCGAATCGTCGGGCCGGGCCCTGGTCGCCGGCAGAACGGGGTCGACGTCGAGGATGCGACCTCCGCCGACCGTTTCGTGGCGACCGGCCTCCCGCAGGATGAACCGGTCGCCCGGCGTCACCGGGATGGGTCGGGACAGGTAGAGCCGCACGTTTCCGGTGGCCCCCGGCGCGATCTCGGTCGGCAGGTCGGCGTCGAGGTCGGCGTCGGCACCGGCCAGAACCCTGAGCCGGCACGGAAACTCGCCGGAGCCGATGTAGGCCGCGTACGCTCCCCGCCTCGTCACGGGGTGGTCAAGCCCGGCCAGCACCGAGAGTTCGGCGTCGACCATGGCGCTGTGATGCCACGCTCCGGCGACCACCAGGACGTCGCCTCTGGCCACGTCATGGTGGCTGACGCCGACGAGGTTCAGCGCCACCCGGTTGCCCGCCTCGACCCGGTCGAGATCCCGGTGATGGTTCTGGATGCCACGGATGCGAATCGAGTCGGCCGTCGAAGCGGCACCACTGACCGCCAGTTCGTCACCGACCGCCACCGAACCGCCGGTCAGCGTGCCGGTCACGACCGCTCCGACACCGGGCGGGGCGAAGGCCCGGTCGATCCACAGGCGGGGGGTGCCGTCGGCCACCCGGGTCTCGGCTGCCGCAGCCAGCTCGTCCAGCGCGGCCCGCAAGGCGGTCATGCCTTCACCGTCGGGCCCATCGCCGGCGGCCACGGCAATGATGTCGGCACCCTCCAGGAACGTCCCGGCCACGTGTTCCTCGACGTCGAGATGGGCGAGTTCCCGGAGGTCGTCGTCGACCAGATCCACCTTGGTCAGCGCCACCACACCGCTGCTGAGACCCAGCATGTCGAGGATCCGGAGGTGCTCCTCGGACTGCGGCTTCCAGCCCTCGGTGGCGGCCACCACGAACAGGCACCCGTCGACCGCCCCGACGCCCGACAGCATGTTGCGGAGGAAACGGACATGTCCGGGGACGTCGACCAGCGACAGCGCACGGCCGGACGGCAGCGTGGTCGAGGCGAACCCGAGATCGATCGTGAGCCCTCGTTCCTTCTCCTCGGCCCAGCGGTCCGGATCGGTACCGGTCAGCGCTCTGACCAGCGTCGACTTGCCGTGGTCGACGTGGCCGGCCGTGGCGATGACGGTCATGGCTCGACCGCGGCTTCCAGCACCCGGGCGAGACCGCCGGCCAGGTAGTCGTCGTCGGCGGGGTCGACCGTCCGCAGGTCGAGAATCGTTTCGTCGTTTTCGATGCGGGCTATGACGGGTCGCTCCAGATCTCGAAGGGGGGCGACGAAGTCACCGTCGAGACGGAGGCCGTGGCTCGGGAAACCCACGGTCGGGAGCGTGCCGCCCCCTGGAACGGATTCGCAGGGGGCGCTGAGCAGACCACGGTCGGCTCCCACGGCGACGACGATGGCATCGGCCCGGGACGCCAGCTCGGCGACCGGGGTGGCGACCATTCGCCACACCGGGATGTCGTCGCCCCGTCGGTCGAGGTAGGCCAACGTCGTCTGTTGAACGGCGTTCAGTACCAGCGAACCCGGTCGTACCGCCCGAGCCAGCGGATGACGGCCGCACTCCTCGACGAGGTCCCGGCGTCCGGCGATGATCCCGGCCTGCGGACCACCGAAGAGTTTGTCACCACTGAACAGCACCAGGTCGGCCCCGGCCGACAGCGTCTGGCGGACGGCCGGTTCGTCGGCGAGCCAGGTCGGTGGCGGACCGTCGAGCCAGGGGCACGAGGCGTCGAGCAGGCCGGATCCGAGGTCGACGACCAGCGCGGCGTCGGCCAACTCCGGCGCCCGGGCCAGCGTCTCGATCGACACGTCCTGGGTGAACCCGACGATCTTGTAGTTCGAGCGATGGACCTTGAGCACCATGCAAAGGTCACCGGCGTCGGTGTAGTCGGTGAGACGGCACCGGTTCGTGGTGCCGACCTCGACCAGCTCCGCTCCCGACTGGGCCATCACATCGGGGATGCGAAATCCACCGCCGATCTCCACCAGCTCGCCGCGGCCCACGGCCACCCGGCGGCCGGCGCCGAGGGCGGCCAAGACCAGCAGCACCGCCGAGGCGCAGTTGTTGACGACCATTGCCGCCTCCGCGCCGCATGCGGTGGCCAGCGTTTCGCCCACCGTCCTCTGGCGGCTGCCCCGCTGGCCGGTGGCGAGGGAGAGCTCGAGGTTCGAGTAGGTCGCGTCGACGGTGACCGGTACCGGAGCCCGACCGAGGTTCGTGTGCAGCAGCACACCGGTGGCGTTGATGACCGGCTGCAACAGGCGCCGCTTGCGCTCGTTGACAAGGGCATCGGCCTGTTCGTGGCGTCCCTGGGCGATGGCCTCCCGCGCCAGCGCGACGAGCATCGGGTGGGGGAGCCCGTGGTGGTGGAGCGAGCGGGCCAACTGGTCGACCGACGGTGGGCGAGTCACGTTCTCACACTATCCCGCGGCGGTGTCGTCACCCATGGGTCTCGAGCCGTCGCCGGTCGACGCGGGCCCGGGAGACGGCCCCAACCGGCTCTGCTGGGCGATGTTCCGGTGTTCCTCGACATCAAACCGCACCGGCTTGGCCCATGGTGCCGGTAGAATGGTGGTGATGTTGTTCACGTCGGCAAGGGGCGTTGCTGGATCGGTGGCTGCTGTTTTTGCTGCCGAGCTGTTGGCGTTCGTCGTCGTGGCCGGTCGAGTCGGCCTGCCGGCCGCTTCCGTGGTTTCGGTCTTGCTGTCGGTTGTCGGCGTGCGATACCTCGTACGTTTCGCCCCGAGTGCGATCGCCCGATCGCTGCAGGACATGTCCGATGTCGCCGTCGGTCGACCGTCGGCAGACGTTCCCGCTGATCACGCGATGGCCGACCGGGCGTTGCGGATCACCGGGGCATTGCTGCTGGCATTTCCCGGGCTGTTGACCGGTGCCATCGGATCCGTGTTGTTAGTTGGGCCGGTGAGGAGGCTACTCGCCCCCTCACTGGGATCGAGGCTGTCAGGCCTCCTACCTGCTGGGGCCCTCGACGGTCGCAGCTTTCAGCGTCGACGCCATGTCGTCGACGTGACCGCAACCGTAAAGGACCCCGCCCGCCCTCCGGCGTCGTCGGCTGACCGTGCGCAAGCCCAGGCGCACGTGCACGAGCTGCCGTGACGACCGGCCTGTAGATAGAGGAGTCGCAGTGTCGATCACCGAAGAACAAGTTCCACTTCCACCCATCACGCCCGGTGTGGCCAGGGCGCTCAGCCCGCTGGTGCGGCGAATCGCCGCCGAGGGCGCCGATGGCGAGCCCGGCCTCAACACGTATCTGGTGGGGATCGATGAGATCGTGATCGTCGACCCGGGCCCGATGGACGAAGGGCACCTCGATGTGCTTTGCGGCTGTGGCGGCGACCGCATTCGCTGGATCGTTTTGACCGACACGAGTGCGCCCTACTCCGCGGGCGCTCAGATGTTGAAGGAGCGCACCGGTGCCGAATTGGTCGCGCCTCCCGGATTCGACGGCGCCGACCAGGTCCTGGGCGACGGCTACAAGATCGACGCCACGGAGTTCCGCATCACGGCGGTGGCGATCGACGACGGCTCCGACGGCAGGTTCTCGTTCGTGCTCGAGCAGGAGCGCACGTTGTTGTGCGGCGATCACATCGTCGACGACTCGGTGCCCGAAGGGCTTCCCGCGAAGGTGAAGTCGTTCCGGATCAAGTCCGTGGCCCCCGGTCACGGCCAGTACATGGAAGACGTCGGCGGCCTCTTCTAGCCACTGTCTCGGCCGGTTGTACCGAGCCCGCAGGGAACACACCCAACAAACGCGAAACCGCGCCCACCGGAATCCGGTCGGCGCGGTTTGTTTTTTGCGGCTTTGGGTCTCGGAGCCTGAACGCCAGGGTTCGACGGTGAGCCGAGGGCGGACCTACGAGAACGACTGACCGCAGCCGCAGGTGCGCTGCGCATTGGGATTGTCGATCGAGAACCCCGTCTGCTGCAGGCCGTCCTTGTAGTCGAGCGTGGCGCCGGTGAGCAGCTGTGCACTGGTCGGATCGACCACGACCGTGACCTCACCGAAGGTGGTGGACTGATCACTGTCGTCGACCTCGCCGTCGAAGAACATCTCATAGGAGAAGCCCGAGCAGCCACCGGGTCGTACCGCCACCCGAAGTGCGAGGGCGGGATCGTCCTCCTGCTCGAGTAGTTCTTTCACCTTGGTCGCTGCGGCGTCGGTAACGGTCAACATGTGCCGTGACTCCTCTGTGTGGGCCGACGGGCCCGTCGGCGTTCGTTCCTCTTCGATTCTACCGTCGATCGGTTGTACCCGATCAATCTCAACATGATCGGCGGTTGAAGTATTCCCGGGCGACCGGATTGATCGGACCTCGGGCCAGAACCCCCGGTCGGCCCGAGGATAGGATTCGGGCCGACCGGCTCGTCGCACAATCGATGGTCCGCAGCTCCGAGCAATCGGGACCGGTCACCATGAATTGTGTCGACTTGTGGCCGAAAGAAGGCCCCGACACGGTTCCCTCCTTCGACTCGGTCAATGTCGATCAGCGTCGACTGGTGGTTGTCATTGACGACTCGTGCACCCCGTACCGCCGATGTCGATTTGGGGCGTCCGTCGACGATCGTAGAGACGAGGGACCGGTGGTCGCAAATCCCCGGCGCCGAGTCGGGCGTGCCGTCGGGCGTGCCGGGAGTCATCCCGGCGGTCGCTCCGCAGTCGATAGCCTGGGAGTGTGTCTGATTTGCCCGACCAAGCGACGATCACCGGTGTGCTGCGAGGAGTCATCGATCCCGAACTCGGCGCGAACATCGTCGAGCTCGGCATGATCAAGGGTGTTGCGGTTGCCGACGACGGCGTCGTCACGCTCGACGTCGCGCTCACCACAGCCGGCTGCCCGCTACGAGGACAGATCCAACGGGACGCCAAGACCAGGGTCGAGTCCCTGCCGGGCGTCACGAAGGTACGGATCGACTGGAGCGTGCTCGACGCCGAGGAGCGCTCGGCGGCAATGGCCGTGGCCCGCAGGAACGCCGCCGAACGAGCACCGCAGACCGCGATACCGGCCACGGCACGAGTCCTGGCCATCGCCTCCGGCAAGGGCGGTGTCGGCAAGTCATCGGTCACGGCGAACCTGGCGGCGGCCCTCGCCGCCCGCGGTTTCCAGGTCGGGGTCATCGACGCCGACATCTGGGGCTTCTCCATCCCCCGGATGCTGGGCCTCGACGGCCGCCTCGGCGCGTCGAAGTCCGGTGAGCGCACCTCGATCGTGCCGCTGACCCGTTCGGTCGGTGCCGGCCGTCTCGACGTCGTGTCGATGGGGTTGTTGGTCGACGACGAGGACTCAGCCCTTCTCTGGCGAGGTTTGATGCTCAACCGAGCCGTCCAGCACTTCCTGGAGGATGTCGACTGGGCGTCGGACCTCGACTACGTCGTCATCGACATGCCCCCGGGCACCGGTGACGTGGCCATGGGCCTGGCCCGGATGATTCCCCGGGCCGAGATGATCGTGGTCACGACCCCGGCGACCGGTGCCCAGAAGGTGGCGAGCCGTGCGGTGTCGATGGCCCGGAAGTCGTATCTGCGGGTCGCCGGTGTCATCGAGAACATGTCGTACTTCGAGACGCCGGACGGTGAACGACACCAACTGTTCGGTAGCGGCGGCGGCGAAGCGCTGGCGGCCGAGGCCGGTCTCGATCTCATCGGGCGGATCCCGATCGAGCCGGCGGTCTCTTCGGGCGGTGACGCCGGGGAGCCGGCGGTGCTGGGTGACGGTGCCGCGGCCGCCGCCTTCAAGCACATCGCCGATCGGATCGTCACCGACGTCGCTCCGCCGGTGGAGATGGAGGGTTGCACCGCCCGCATGCTCGATCTGATGGAGGAGGCCCTCGCCGAGAGCGAGAGCTGAACGGCCGCTACCCGGCCTCTGCGCCTTCCGCATTGGTCGGCTTGGGGGCCCGTTCGACCAACACGTTGTGGGTCAGGAAGTGCGACGACGGGACCAGCACGGATTCCTTGGTGGCGGTCTCGATCTCGATGGCCGTCGGGTGCAGGGCCTCGACGGTGCCGGTGACGTCGTCGATGGTGACGCTGTCACCTTCCTTGACCATCCGCCGTAGCGCCCGCGATGCCGCCACTTCGCGGGCGACTCCCTGGCCGCCGAGGCCGACGAGCAGGGTGAAGCTGGCGGCGAGGCCGAAGAAGATGGCCGCCACCCCCATGTTGATGACCTCGGTGTCGATCCCGAGTTGGCTGACGGCGAGCAGCACGGCCAGTGCCACGATCGTGCCCTTCACGATCAGGTTGGCCTGACGCTGAACGTTCAGCGGCATCCTGCCGGTGGCCTGGTCGAGCGCCGTGGTGGCGAAGGACGCCAGGACGTTGGCGAGAATGATGATGATGGCGGCCACCATCAACTTCGGGACGAACGCGACCACGTCGCGCGGCAACTGATCGAGTGCATCGGGTTGCACGAATCCCAGGGCGGCGACGAGGCCGGCCACCACGCCGATCGCCAGCGCCAGCTGAGACACCGGGCGGGCCACGTCGCGTACCGCCTGCGGGCGGTTCTCCGCCCCGACGATGGCGCGAACGATTCGGGAGACGATGATTCCGACGACGACGCCGACGGCCACGGCGATGATGGCGAGAATCCAGTTGTTCATATCCCTCTTCTCCTGCCTCTTTCTCTAGTCGGATTCGTCGGGCTCGTCGAGGATCAACATTCTCGACGTCTCGATTCCGGCGGCGAACAGGTCGGACAACACTCCGATCATGACCCGCGAGTCGAGGCGTTGCGTCACCTTGTGCTCCAACCTGGTCGACAGGTCGGCGGGCGGAGCGAGCACGAGTGCCAGTGCGCCGGCCAGGTCCTCGGTCGGATCCTTGCCGCCGTCGGTGTCGAGCTGTTCCAGCCGGTTGGCGCAGCGTCGGCACACCGAGACGTGGCCGTCGAGTTTGACGTCGTGGATGTCATCCCGCAACCAGGCCTGCAGCGCCCGGCGCGACGGGTGGAACAGAAGCGGTTTCATGCCCAGTCCCTCAGAACGTTCCCGAGACGGCGACGAGCTCGCAACAACCTCGTCTTCACCGTCGGCAGCGGCACGGCCAGGACCTCCGCGATCTCGTCGTACGTCAGACCTTCGAGCTCCCGCAGCACCACGATCGAGCGGGACAACTCGTCGAGCGTGTCGAGCGCCTCGACGAACTCGTCCATCACGACGCGACCCTGAACCCGGGACTCGACGGAGCGGTCGATGCGCGTTTCGCCCTCCGGCAGGTCGTGCGGGTCGAGGACGACCGCCCGTCGGCGCCGCAGGGTCGAGACGGCCGTGTTGTGGGTGATGCGGAGAAGCCAGCTGCGAATCGATGATTCCCCCCGAAACGTCGGTAGCGCCAGCCATGCCTTGAGCAGTGCCTCCTGGGCAACATCCTCGGCGAGGGCCCGATCGCGCACCACGGACAGGGCCAGCCGGTAGATGGCATCGCTGTGTTCGACGACGAGGCGGTGCAGGTCGTCGGGATCGATGTCGGGCTGATCGGAGGTCGTTGCGGTGGACGATTCGTCGGGATGGGGCATGGCGGCCTCACCGGAGACCGCTGCATCCCCGCTGACCGTGGTTCGTGTGGAGAGCTTGGCTTCGGAGCCGCGCCCGGTGCCGGCCGACATCGCCAGAAGACTGTAGACGGGAAGTAGCGGCGGCCGAAGTCGAAGCGGCACCCGGTCCCACAAGTCGGACTGCGGTCGTCGAGCAGCCGACGACGTCGCACGGCTCGTCGAACCGAACGAGCCCGGGCGGCCATGCAGCAGCTCCACCAGGGGAGCCGACTGCTGGCCCATCGCTGCAGCGTGTGACGTCATCGCCATGAATCTTTCGACGTTTCAAACACTACGAGGTCGCGAACACAAAACGGCCGGAGAGCGGCTGATTACCTCATGCGTGGGGTCGTTGGAAGTTTCCGAAATTGATTCGCGACTATGTTGGCTGTTCAACCGTCGAACAATCCGCTCGACAACAAGAATGAAAGAGAGCTATCCATCATGGACATCGTCGACTCCCTACAGACAGGGATAACCAGCTTCTTCGATGAGCTGTTCGGCTTTCTGCCGGCGCTGATCGGGTTCCTGGCCATCCTGCTCATTGGTTGGTGGGTTGCCCGTTTCCTCGCACAGCTTGTCACCCGGCTTTTCCGTGCCATCAATCTCGATCACTATCTCGATCGGGCGGGCATCGGTGCCCCGCTGGAGCGGGCCGGATACGCCGACAGCGGTCGATTCGTGGCCAAGCTGTTCTACTACCTGCTCATGCTGCTGGTGCTCAAGCTCGCCTTCGGAGCGCTCGCCATTGATGCTCTCAACGAGCCGTTCGATCAGCTCATCGCCTGGATTCCGAAGGCCATCGTCGCTCTGGCCCTCATCGTCATCGGTGGGATCGTCGCCAACGTGGTGCGCGACCTGGTACAGAGCGTGACCGCCGGCCAGAGCTACACCAACATCGTCACCAACGCCGCCGGCATCGGGGTCTGGGTCATCTTCGGCCTCGCCGCTCTCGATCAGGCCGGCATCGCCGCCGATGTCATCGACACGCTGACCACAACGGTGTTCGCCTCGCTCGGCGCCTTGATCGTCATCAAATTCGGTGTCGGCGGTATCTGGGCGGCCCGGGATCGGTTCTGGCCCGCCGTCTACGACAATGTCGCCGCCCAGCGAGGCGTCCCGGCCCCTGCCCCCCAGCCGCAGAGCACGCAGGAGTAGCGGAATCCTTCTGGGCCGAGTTCACGGGCGACCTCGGCTTCGGGCGACAACTTTCCTGGATGGGGCCCTCAGCCATCCAGGACCGGGGCGGGCCCGCATTGGGCGAATCGGTGCCCGCCCCTCCTTCTTCCTCGGTGACGGCAAACAGCGGAATCGGTACGGGGTGACACGAAGGTGGTGACGACCGTGACGTCGTCGCCACCTTTGGCCGTTTTCAGTCCGGCGCCGGCTCTCAGATCAGGGCGCGCAGGACTTCGACCGCCTCGTCGACATCGAAGACGTTGTCGATCCGGTCGACGAGTACGCCGTCGGACCCCACGAGAAACAGAGACGGTTCGAAACTGAGTCCGGTGGCGACCACGGCCGGGGCGAGGCGGATGGCCGGGTCGGCGATGTTTCCGTCGACCTCGCCGGGGTTGGCGTACACCTCGGCATGTACGATGTCGACACCGTCGACCGCGGCCGCCGCCTCGATCATGGTCTCCACCACCGGGCCGCAGTAGGCGGTCGAACAGAACGCCGGGGTGGCCACCAGGAGCGCGCTGGGCCGGCCGTTGGCCATCACCTCGTCGAAGCTGTGCGTGTGGAACGGGCACGGATCCGGGCGGGTGCACAGTCGGTCGACGCCGCGGGGATCGTCGAAGGTGGGCGTGGCGGTGGCCGGCATCGGATCCCCGGCCAGCGGCACCGTGATATCGGCCGGATCGAACGCCTGCACCGGAAGCGAGGTGGCCGGCGGATTGGCGAAGCCCGAATCGACGACGGTGATCACCAGGTCGTAGATGTCCGGCCGGGGCATGGTGAACCGGGCCGGATAGTAGCGGTAGAGCTCGCTGTGTTGGTGGTCGCCGACCTCTCCCACGTGATCGTGGGTCACGACATGGCCGGCAATCTCGATTCGGTCGAGCACGTCGCCGTCGAGTGTGAGTTCCACGGCCACCAGCGCCTCGTCGGTCGACGGTAGGGCAATGCCACCGTCGCCACCCGGATCGATCAGGGCGAACGGGATGCGCTGTGGACGGCCGGCGGCGATGACCCGATCGGGGTTGAACAACGCCACCACATCGGGAGCCCGCAGCGGTTGTCCGCATCCGGCGAGCAGCACCGATCCCAAGCCGCCCCCCACCGCCGCGACCGCTGCGGTGGCCGTGGCGGCCGATGCCGACCGGCTCAGGAACCGTCGCCGGGTAATGGGATCCATGGGTTTAGACGCTACAAGCTCGGCAGCCGGACGGGCCGTCGCCGTGACGGGCGGCTCGAACCGGGCCGTGGTGCCGGTTGCCGGGCCTGTCCCTATGATCGGTTCGTGGTCGACAGCCCGGTGACGCTGATGGTGAACGGTCGAGAGATTGCGGTTGACGACCGTTCCGGGGGCGGCGGATCGGTCAACCGCGGGCTCTCACTGCTCGACGTGCTCCGGAATCAGCTCGGGCTGCTCTCGGTGAAGGACGGCTGCAGTCCGCAGGGCCAGTGCGGATGCTGCACGGTGTTGGTCGACGGTCAACCACGGGTGGCGTGTGTGACGCCGGTCCGACGGGTTCGGGGCCGCACCGTGACCACGATCGAGGGCCTCGACGACCGTGATCGGTGGGCCGAGGTGTTCTGCGCCACCGGGGCCAGCCAGTGCGGATTCTGTACCCCCGGCATCATCATGCGATTGGCGGGTTCCGGTGCCGGCGACGCGGCCGGTGCCGATGGCGTGGGTCCGGATCCGGTTGGCGGGTCGCGGTCCGATGCGACGGCGGAGCCTGCGGTGAACCAGGCGCTCCTCGCCCACCTCTGCCGGTGTACCGGCTGGCAAACCATCGGCGAGGCGTGGGGCCGCTATCACCGCCGACCGTCCTCGGCGCCCGCGGGATCGACCCGGGATCTCGGTGCGGCCGCTCGCCGAGCCGCACTCGAGGGTGGCGCCGCCCAGATGGTCGGACCCGATGTGGCCCTCGGTCATGGTGGATTTGCCGCCGACACCGCCCCGACCGACGCACTGGTGGCGCTGCGCACAGCCGACGGCTCCTGGGTGGTGGCGGATTCGGTGGCCGAGGCCCGTGTCCGCGCCGGCAAGGTCCAGGGTCGGCGAACAACCGCTCCCCACCGGTGGCCCCTCGACGTGCCGCCGGGTGACTGGGATGTCGCGCTGCGCACCACCTGGGTCGATCCGGCCTATCTCGAAACCGACGCGTCGTGGTGTTCCCCCGGCGGTACGCCCTACACCACCGTGGCAAACGGGGGAGCGTTCGGGGCCAAAGTCGTTGCGGGCGGCGGGACGGTCGTCGAGGCGCTGGATGTGGCGGCCGTGGCTCGAAGGTTGGCCGACGATCACGACCACCCGGTGCTGGTACTCGCCAGCCGGGAGGATGTCGCCCGCTTCGGGTTCAAGCGTCCACCGCTGGCCGCGGGGATCGACACCGACCGTGCGTCGTTTCGCGTTGTCGCCACGCCGGGCGCCGACGCTGCGATCACGGGCGGCCTCCGGGCCGCGGGTTTCGACGGAGGGATCGACATCGAGCAGGTGGCGGTGCCGGGGCCACCGACGTCGATCGCGGTGCGGGGTTCGGGCTGGGCCGAGGCCCGAATCCTGCTCGCCGGATTGGCCGGCCGGGTCGGTACGGTGCGCTCGCCGTCGAGTGCCGAAGCGGAGGTGGAGATCGATCTCGGTGCCGGCGGATCCGATACCGTGATCCGTGTCGCCGTCCGATGTGGACCGATTCTCGACGCCATCGTCCTCCGTTCCTACTGCATCGGTGCCGCCCACATGGCGTGGTCGTGGCTCACCAGTGAGGCCCTTGCGGTCGACGAATCCGGCGAGGTCCAGGATCTCACGATCCGGAGCTTCGGTGTGTTGCGAGCTGTCGACACCCCTCGCATCGAGGTCGACCTGATCGAGTCCGACGGTGAGCCGGTGAACGGCTCCGACGCGGTGTTCGTGGCGGTGGCCGCCGCCGGGTGGCTGGCCCGGGGTTGCCCGCGCGACTGGCCGATCGGGCTCGCACCGGACTCGTTCCCGCCCCGTCGGGACCAGCCGCGCCGGTAGTTGCTACCCTTCCACTTGCTCGCATCCGTCGTCGACCCCGAGGAGTTCCCGTGTCCAAGCCCGTAGGTCCTTACACCCCGATCGTGGCCGCCGGAGACTGGCTGATCGCATCCGGGCAGGTCGGAATCGCCGACGGTGCCCTGGTCGAGGGGGGAATGGGGGCTGAACTCCGGCAGGCGCTCGCCAACCTCAAGGGTCTCGTCGAGGGCAACGGCGCCCGGCTCGATCAGATCGTGAAGACCACCGTGTTCCTCGTCGACATGGACGACTACGCCGAGATGAACCACATCTACACCGGCTTCTTCGGCGATCATCGTCCGGCTCGCTCCGCGGTGGCGGTGGCCCAGCTCCCGCTCGGCGCCCGGATCGAGATCGAGGCCTGGATTCACACCGGCTCCTGACCCCTCCCAACTCTTCCTGAACAATCCGCGCATGATGCGCATTTGGTGCAGGAAGTGTTGGGTGGGTGGCTCCGGATGAGGCACACTGGGTCCATGCTCGGACCGATCATCATGGTGCTCGTACTCGTCGTCGTCATTCCCGTCGGCTTCCTCATGAGCACGACGCTGGCGGCGGCGCTCATGGGATTCCTGCTGAAGGACAACGCGGAGAAGGCCGACCCCGGATCCGAGCTGCTGTCGACCAACTACTGATCTTCGCCACAACGACTGAATCCCGCGCAGCCCAGCCGATCAGCAACTAGTGTTCACAGTGTGATTGATCTACGCCGATTGCGAGATGACGAGGAGTACCGCCAGGGCGCGGTGGCCAAGGGCATCGACGCCGATGTCATCGACCGCGTTCTCAAACTCGACGAGGCCCATCGGGCCGCCCGCACCGAGACCGAGGCACTGCGGGCCGAGTCGAACGCCGCGTCGAAGGAGATCGGACGGGCCGCCCCCGACGAGCGCGACGCCAAGATCGCCGCGGCCACCGATCTCAAGGCCCGTCTGACCGCGGCCGAGGAGGCGCTGGGCCCTGTCGAAGCCGAACTCGACGAGCTCGCCCTCACCATTCCCAACCCGGCCCACGAGACGGTCCCGGTCGGCGACGAGGAGGACTTCCGAACCGAGAAGGTGGTGGGCGACACGCCCCCGGCGCCGCGGTTCACCCACGGCGAGCTCGGCGAACACCTCGGCATCGTCGACACGGAACGGGCGGTCCGCATGTCGGGTAGCCGTTTCGCCTACATCCTGGGCGACGCCGTGCGCCTCCAGTTCGCACTGGTGAACTACGCCATCGACAAGATCTCGGCCCACGGGTTCGTCCCGGTCATCACCCCCGTATTGGTGCGGGAGGAGATGATGGAGCTGGCCGGATTCTTCCCCACCGACCGCAACCAGGTCTACGCCGTCGAGGCCGACGAGCTCTATCTCATCGGTACCTCGGAAGTGGCCCTCGCCGGTCTGCACCGCCAGGAGCGGCTCGACGAGGCCGATCTGCCCATCCGCTATGCCGGCTATTCGAGCTGTTTTCGTCGGGAGGCCGGCACCTACGGCAAGGACACCTCCGGCCTGTTCCGGGTCCACCAGTTCGACAAGGTCGAGATGTTCAGTTACACCCATCCCGACCGGTCGTGGGACGAGTTGGAGCTGCTACGCGAGCTGCAGGAGTCGATTGTCGGCGGCCTCGACCTGCCCTATCGGGTGATCACGGTGGCCTCGAAGGATCTGGGTGCCCCGGCGGCCAAGAAGTACGACCTCGAGGTCTGGCTGCCGTCGGAGCAGCGCTACCGCGAGGTCACGTCGTGCTCGAACTACACCGACTTCTCGGCCCGCCGAATGAGCACCAGGATGAAAGCCGACGGCCAATCGGGCGGCGGCAATGTGCTCGTCCACACGTTGAACGGCACGGCCTGCGCGATCGGCCGAACCCTGCTGTACATTTTCGAGAATCATCAACAGCCGGATGGAACCGTTGCCGTTCCCGAGGTCCTACGACCCTACTGCGGTGGTCTGGAAGCCATCGGTCCTCGCTAGGACGCGTCGGGCGAGGCCTTCAACCCACCGGCCAACGACCGACAGGATGTGACATGACGCCAGGAGGGCAACGGAGCCTTCACCAAGTGGCCGTGGCTCAGTTTCAGCGAGCCGCCGACCTGATCGACCTCGAGCCCCGGTATCGCGAGATCCTCTCGTATCCGAAGAACGAGATCATCGTCAACTTTCCGGTGACCCTCGACGACGGGTCGATGAAGGTCTTCACCGGTTACCGAATTCAACACAACAACATCCTCGGGCCCTACAAGGGCGGCCTGCGATTTCACCCGAGGGTCAACCTCGACGAAGTCCGGGCGCTGGCCGCCTGGATGACCTTCAAGACGGCGCTGGGCGGTATTCCCTTTGGTGGAGCCAAGGGGGGGCTCACCATCGATCCGAGTGACTACTCGGCCGAGGAGATGCGGCGAATCGTGCGTCGCTTCACCCACGCCCTGGGATCGAACATCGGGCCCGACCACGACATCCCCGCCCCGGACATGGGGACATCGGCCCAGACGATGGACTGGGTGATGGACACCTACGCCAACATCTCTCCGCCGGGATTCCGGCAGAGCGTGAAAGGCGTTGTCACCGGCAAGTCGATCGCGTGTGGTGGCTCGGTCGGCCGTGAGGCCGCCACCGGGCGCGGCGTGCTCTACAGTCTCCGGCACTGGTGCGGCGAGCACGACGCCCGTCTCGACGAGCTGTCGATCAGCGTGCAGGGTTTTGGCAACGTCGGCAGTCATTTCGCGGATCTGGCCGCGGACGCCGGCTGCAGGATCAAGGCCGTGGCCGACCACACCGGAACCGTCGTCAACACCGACGGCATCGACATCGCCAAGCTCCGCCACCACGTCACCGAGACCGGGGGTGTCGTCGGCTTCGACCTGGCCGATGGGGTCGAGACGGAGGAGCTGTTCCGGGTCGAGACCGATGTGTTCGTACCTGCCGCGCTCGAGAACCAGCTCACCCTCGACCGGGCGAAGGCACTGTCGGCGAAGGTGGTGGTCGAAGCGGCCAACGGTCCGACCACTCACGAGGCCGACGAGTACCTGTTCGCCAACGGCGTCGATGTCGTTCCCGACATCCTGGCCAACTCCGGCGGCGTGATCGTGTCGTATTTCGAGTGGCTGCAGAACAAGTCGGCCCGAGCCTGGTCGTTCGACGACGTCGACGCCCGTCTTCGGGAGCTGATGTGGCTCGCTCACGACCGGGTGGTGCACGCTCACCGGGCCTACAACTGCACCCGTCGGGATGCCGCCTACATCGTGGCCCTCGATCGCATCATCGACGTCTACGACCGCCGCGGCATCTTTCCCTGAACGCGAACGTCGCACGCCGGGTTGTGCCGGACGGCGTCTCGCAGCACCGCTCGGCCGGAGACGTCAGGCGGTCCAGCGAGACTGGCCGAGGCGATAGCCGACGCCTCGCACGGTTGCGATCAGCGAACTGTGGTCCTCGCCCATCTTGGCTCTGAGCCGGCGAATGTGGACGTCGACGGTGCGGGCGCCGCCGTAGTATTCGTAGCCCCACACACGATTCAAGAGCGTCTCGCGGGTGAACACCTGGCCGGGGCTCGACGCCAGGAAGCGCAGCAGCTCGTATTCCATGTAGGTGAGGTCGAGATGGCGGCCGTCGATGACCGCCTGGTAGGTCTCGATGTTGAGCACGAGCGGACCGTAGGTCACGAGGTCACCCCGACCACTGACCTTGCCCGCTCTGGTCAACAGCAGGTCGAGCCGTGACTTGAGTTCCTGAGGATGGAACGGCGTGATGATGAAGTCATCGAAATACTCGTGGCGGTCGGTCAGCACATCGAGCAACCCGCCACCGACCAGCAGGAGAACCGGCGTGTCCTCGGAACGTGTCGCCTGACAAAACCGCCAGCAGCGCTCGCCCTCGCCGTTCTCGTCGGTCAGGCTGGCGACCGCACCATCCCACTGCAACCGGTCATCGCCTTCGGTGCCGTCACGGCCGCCGTTCCCGATCTCGCCATCCACCGTTTTCCAGCGGTAGCCCTCCAGGTCGAAGAACCGGACCAGTTCCACCGGCGGAGGATCGGGCCACACGGCGAGCACCCCCGAGTGCGGCCGCTCCGAATCGGCGGGGGAAGTTGGGCCCGGTTTCGGCCCCGAGCCGGAGTCGGACGACTGCCGGCCTACCACGATGGCAGGTACCTCTCGAGCTCCCACTGGCTGACGTGGAGTTTGTAGCTTCCCCATTCGCTGCGCTTGTTGCGCAGGAACCATTCGAAGATGTGACTGCCGAGCGCGTCGTGGACCAGTTCCGACTTCTCCATCTCGTCGAGGGCTTCGGCCAGTGAGCGCGGAAGTGGCTGGACACCGAGCTTCTCGGCCTCGGCCGGAGAGAGTTCGAACAGGTTGTCGTGGATCTCTTCGGGCAGCTCGTAGCCCCCTCGCACGCCGGCCATGCCGGCGGCCAGGATCACCGCGAAGGCCAGGTAGGGATTGCAGGCGGGGTCGGGGGACCGGAATTCGATTCGGGTCGAGCTGGGCTTGTCGGGTTTGGTCACCGGAACCCGGATGAGAGCCGACCGGTTGTTCTTGGCCCACGACACCCACACGGGAGCCTCGAAGCCGACGACGAGCCGCTTGTAGGAGTTGACCAGTTGATTGGTGATCGCGGTGATCTCCCGGGCGTGGGTCAGCAGGCCGGCCATGAAGCTTCGACCCACTGCCGACATGACCTCCCCGCTCTCGCCCTCCGCAGGGTGGAACGCGTTCTCGTCGCGTTCGAACAGGGAGAGGTGCAGGTGCATGCCCGAGCCCTGCAGGCCGAGTAGCGGTTTGGGCATGAACGAGGCAAACCGGCCCTGCTCCATTGCCAGCTCCCGAACCACGAGCCGGAACGTCATGATCTGATCGGCCATCGTCAAGGCGTCGGTGTACCGGAGATCGATCTCGTGTTGCGAGGGCGAGTCCTCATGGAACGAATACTCGACCGGGATGCCCATGGCCTCCAAAACAGAGATGGTGCGCCGGCGTAGATCGGACGCAACGTCGCTGGTGGTCAGGTCGAAATACGAACCCGAGTCGAGCGGGGTTGGGGTCTTCGACGGGTCACCGTCGGCGAAGTAGAAGAACTCCATCTCGGGGGCCACGAAGAAGCTGAAACCGGCGGCCAGGGCATCGTCGAGGTTCCGGCGGAGCACGTAGCGGGGATCGCCCTCGAACGGTTGACCCCCGGGATGATGGATGTCGCAGAACATCCTGGCAGTGGTGCCGGCGTCGGTCCACGGCAACAACTCGAACGTGGCCGGATCGGGTTTGGCCAGCACATCCGATTCCTGGATTCGGCTGAAACCATCGATTGCGGAACCGTCGAAATGCACACCTTCGCTGAAGGCGTTCTCGAGTTCCATCGGCGCTATCGCCACCGACTTCAGCTGGCCGACGACGTCGGTGAACCAGAGCCGGATCAGCTTCACGTTGCGGTCCTCCACAGCGCGGAGCACATAGTCGATCTGGCGGTCGGTCATCGTTGCAGCTCCCGTGGTTACACCTCGGATGTTATCGCCGTCTGTAGACACCCTTCGATTAGTAACATCGCCGGCGCCCGATTGCCATGGCCTTCGTCGGGTGGCGAGCACGATTCACACAGCGTTAACATTGTCGATTTGTATGTCGGTCTCGAACCCGGTTAAGTAACAGGAGGGTACGCCTTGACACCGACAACGTCGTCATCTAGTGGAGGAACCCGGTTGTGGAAACTGACCATCGAACCTTTGTCGGGAGTAACAGGAGTTACCAATGAGCTACACAGCGGAATACATCTGGATCGACGGGACCGCGCCGACGGCCGAGGTGCGGGCCAAGACCAAGATCCTGGCCGATGGCGAGGAGCCGGGCATCTGGGGCTTTGACGGTTCCAGCACCAACCAGGCGAGCGGCGACAACTCCGACGTCGTCCTCCAGCCGGTCTTCAGCTGCCCGGACCCGTTCCGGGGCGGCGACAACATTCTCGTCCTCTGCGAAACGCTGCTACCCGGCGATTTCGCCGTCCACCCCTCGAACACCCGAGCCGCCGCGCGCGAGGCCCTCGAGCGGTACGCCGACCACGAGCCCCTGTTCGGCATGGAGCAGGAGTACACCATGCTCGAGCCGGCGAGCGGCTGGCCGGCCGGCTTCCCGCCGAATGCCTTCCCGCTTCCGCAGGGGCCCTACTACTGCGGTGTCGGAGCGGTCAAGATCACCGGTCGCGACATTGTCGAGGAGCACATCGACGCCTGCCTGAAAGCCGGCCTCGCCATCTCCGGTGTCAACGCCGAGGTCATGCCGGGTCAGTGGGAATTCCAGATCGGCCCGGTCGACACCGTCACCGTCGGCGACCACATCTGGATGGCCCGCTACCTGATGTACCGAATCGGTGAGAAGCACCATCTGGAGATCTCGCTGGCGGCCAAGCCCATGAAGGGCGACTGGAACGGCGCCGGTATGCACACGAACTTCTCCACCAAGGCGATGCGCGAGGGCTACGATGCCGTCGTCGCCGCCGCCGAATCGCTGGGCGCGCCGGGCAAGCCCGAGGAGCACCTGGCCGGCTACGGCGTCGGCATCGAGGACCGCCTCACGGGTGCCCACGAGACCCAGCGCTTCGACCAGTTCAGCTACGGCGTTTCCGACCGCGGCGCCTCGGTCCGGATCCCGTGGCAGGTGGCCCAGGACAAGAAGGGCTACATCGAGGATCGTCGCCCCAACGCCAATGCCGATCCCTACGTGGTCGCCACGTTGATGACGAACACGGTATGCAGTTCGGCCCTGTAGGGCGAAACACCGGAGACTAGATGTTCCAGGAGGCCCGGGAGTAGGGTTGCGGCGATGACCGCAGCCGACTCCCGGGCCGACGCCGTTTTCAGCCAGGCCGATCGGCGGGCCCTCGTGGCGGTGGCCACACAGTTCTTCATCAACGGCACCGTGTTCGCCTCGTTCCTGCCCCGCCTGCCCGAGATCCGTGACCAGATCGGCATCACGGTCGACCGGGTCGGACTGCTCATGTCGCTGGCCGGTCTCACCGGTTTGCTCGGCAGCTTGGCCGTCGGCCGGGCCATCGGCCGGTTCGGCACCCGGCTGGTCATGACCGGCACGGCGACCGTGATCGCGTTGACGCTCCCGCTGGTCGGTTACGCCCGATCGCAGTACACGCTCCTCGCCGCCCTGGCGATCATCCTCGGTCTCGACGTGCTGGTGGATGTGTCGATGAACATGCAGGGGTCGTGGTTGAGCGCCCGCCGCCACGCCCCGGTCATGAGTCGTCTGCACGGACTGTGGAGTCTCGGCACGGTGATCGGAGGGCTGGTGGCGGCCCGGGTCGCGGCCGCCGGTGTTCCGCTGTCGGTCCACCTGCCGGCCGCCACGGTGGTTCTGCTCGCCGCGGTCTTTCTGGTCAGCCGCTGGGCGCTGCGGGATGACGAGGCGACGGTCGCGGAGCCGCCTGTTCGGGTGCCCGGTCGCCAGGGCAACCGGCGTTGGGTGCTGATGCTGTTCGGTCTGGCCGGCATGGCGGCATTGGCCGTCGAGGCAACGTCGATCGACTGGGCCGCCTTCCGGTTCGCCGACGACTTCGGTACGTCGGCCGGCCAGGCCGCACTTGCCTACGTGGCCGTGACCGGAGGCATGACCGCGGGCCGGTTCGGGGGCGACTGGGCCGCCCATCGTCTGGGTGCCGAGCGACTCGGCTGGTTGAGCACCGCCTTGACCGGCGGGGGGATGATGGCGGCGACGCTGGTCGACGTCCGGTGGATCGATCTGATCGGCTTCTTCGTGGCCGGCACCGGGATCGCCGTGATGCTGCCGACCATCTATGATCGGGCGGCCAAACACCCGGGTCGCCCGGGAGCCGGACTCGGCGCGCTGACCGCCGGTCTCCGCGTGGCCACGATCGTGTTCCCGGTCATGGTCGGATGGCTGGCCTCGACGTCTCTGTCGGTCGGCGCGGCGATGGCGCTGGTCACGATCCCCGCGGTGGTGGCCTTCGCCGCGGTCACCAGATGGCTGCCACCGGTCGGCGTCTATCCGGGTTCGTCCCGGGCCGTGGTTGAGGCATAGGCTGAGGACGCACGGCCGACGTGACGAGGGGAACGACCGAACCATGAAGCTCTCGATGATGCTCACGTACTCCGGGGATCCCGTGGCGGCGGCCGATGCCGCCGTCGATCTGGAGAAAGCCGGCCTCGACGTCGGTTGGGTGCCGGAACTCTACAGCTTCGACGCGGTCAGTATCCTCGGCTACCTGGCCGCCCGCACGACCACGATGGAGTTGGGATCGGCCATCCTCCCGATCTACTCCCGAACACCGACGCTCACCGCCATGACCGCGGCCGGCCTCGACGCCGTTTCCGGCGGTCGTTTCATCCTCGGTATCGGAGCGAGTGGTCCCCAGGTGATCGAGGGCTGGCACGGTGTTCCCTACGACAAGCCGGTCGGCCGCCAGCGTGAGTTGATGGAGATCTGCCGCAAAGTGTGGCGGCGGGAGGTCGTCGTCCACGACGGCCCGGTCTATCACCTGCCTCTGCCCGAGGATCAGGGAACCGGCCTCGGCAAACCGCTCAAGCTCATCAATCATCCCAAGCGGGCCGACATCCCGATCTACATCGCGTCGCTGGGTCCGCGCAACGCCGAGATCACGGCCGAGGCGGCCGACGGTTGGATTCCCGTGTTCTTCCACCCGGAGAAGGCCGATCTGGTGTGGGGGGATCCTCTGGCCAAGGGGCTGGCGAAACGTGACGGCTCGCTCGGCCCGCTCGAGGTCGTGGCCGGCGGCACCGTGGCGATCTGTGGCCCCGAGGAGGCGCAGAAACTCCGCGACGGTGGCCGGTTCATGACCGCCTTGTACGTCGGCGGTATGGGGGCCAAGGGCAAGAACTTCTACAACAACGTCTTCCGGTCCTACGGCTACGAGAAGGAGGCGGAGCAGATCCAGGACCTCTACCTCGACGGTCGCAAGGAGGAGGCGATGGCGGCGGTACCCGATGACTTCCTGGCCGCCACCACCCTGGCCGGTGACGAGGGCTACGTCCGAGAACGGGTCGAGGCGTTCAAGGCCGCCGGGGTGACGATGCTGCAGATACAGCCCGCCGGTCCCGACCCCCTGGGCACCGTCGAAAAGCTCAAATCCTGGCTCTCCTGACCGTTCGGCGCGCTCGTGGCGGTACCCGGTTCCGCCTCGACGACAACGTACGGGTTCGGGGCTGGAAACCTCCCGAACGCATTCACAACTCCTTCACAACCGGCGGCGACGATGGGTGTGTCCCCACTCATCAACCTCACCGCACCACGGTGGGAAGGAGAATCTCATCATGTTCGCATTCCGTCGAGGCCGGCTGCCGCTCCTCGTTCCCCTCGCTCTGGCCGTGGCCTTCGGCTATCTGCTGGCCGGCGGAGTCGGCTCGGTCGCCGGGGCGCTCCTGTTCCTTCCGTTCCTCATCATGAAGGTCGTGTTCACGCTGCTGTTCTTCGGCTTCGTGTTCAAGATGTTCGCCCACCGGTCCGGCTACGCCCGGCAACACCATCACCGGCGAACGGCCGATCCCGAAACCCAATCCGGGCCGGACCCGGAGGACCGGGACTGGGAGGAGGCCCTCCGGGCGGCCAAACGTGAGATCGACAAGTTGTTCCCCAACCCCGGCGACCACCCCGCCGATCGGGAACAATAGGCAGGGTGGCCACCATCCTCGTCGTCGACGACGAACCCCGCATCGCCCGCCTGGTCAGGGACTACCTGCACCGGGCGGGCTTTCGGGCCGTCGAAGCCCATGACGGTCCGTCGGCCATCGAGGCGTTCTCGGCTCACCGCCCGGACCTGCTCGTGATCGACCTCGGGCTCCCCGGTATGGACGGCCTCGACGTGATCCGCGAGATCCGCACCCGATCCGACGTGCCGATCATCGTCTTGAGTGCCCGCTCGGAGGAGACCGATCGTGTCGTCGGACTCGAGCTGGGAGCCGACGACTATGTCGTCAAACCATTCGGACCCAAGGAACTCGTGGCCCGGGTGCGGGCGCTGCTGCGGCGCATGGAATCGCTCGGACCGGGAGAGGTGTTCCGGGTCGGCGCCGTCGAGGTCGACGTGCCCCGCATGCGTGTTTCGCTCGACGGGAACGAGGTCGAGCTCACCCCGACGGAATTCCAGCTCGTGGCGACGATGGCCGCACAGCCGGGTCGGGTGTTCACACGGGGTCAATTGCTCGACGCCCTTCACGGCATCAGCTTCGAGTCCTACGAACGCGCCGTCGACGCCCACGTCAAGAACATCCGCCGCAAGTTCGGATCGAAGCCCCGACAACCCCAGTTCATCCTGACGGTGCACGGTGTCGGCTACAAGTTCGCCGAGGCCGGACCGTGATGCGGGCCGCCGGCGGCCATCGGTGGCGTCCTGAACGAGGTTGGTCCGGCGAGCACCAGGCCAAGTTCCGCTGGTTCCGTCGTCTGATGCTGGCCGCGCTGGCACTGACCCTGGTGCTTCCCGTGCTGCTCGCCGCCGCCCTGACCGCGGCGTTCGCCGGCTGGACCGGAGCGGCGGTGGCCGCCATCCTGAGTCTGGCCGTCGTGGCCACCGGTGTGCTGTCGGGCCGCTTCGTGTTTCGAGGTTTCCGGTCGGTGAACGACATGATGCAGGCCACGAGCCGCCTGGCCGACGGCGACTACTCGGCTCGAATCGCCGACAACGTACCGCCCGCCTTGGCGCCGGTGGTCGTGTCGTTCAACGAGATGGCGGAACGGCTGGAGCGCTCCGACGAGCTGCGCCGGCGGTTGCTGGCCGACGTCGGCCACGAGCTGCGAACCCCACTCACCATCATCCGCGGCGAACTCGAAGCGATGGCCGACGGCGTGCACGAGCTGAATGAGGCTGAGCTGCGACGCTTGCTGGTCGATGTCGCCGGCATGGAGCGCCTGCTCGATGACCTGAAGACGCTGAGTACCACGGAGGCCGGCGTTCTCGACCTGCAGCCCGAACCGACCGACATCGATCGCCTGGTGGCCGATGTGGTCGCCCGATTCAGGGTCGAGGCCGCGGCGCGGGGCATCCACCTGGTGGTGCCGGGAGCCGGGACGGACGATGAGGGTGATCCGGTGATCACCGACGTCGACTCGATGCGGATTGCCGAGGTGGTCACGAACCTGGTGTCCAACGCCCTCAGGGCGGTCGACGAGGGGGGCCGGGTGGAGGTGATCGTTGCTCGCGGTCCCACCTCGGTCGAGATCGCCGTCTCCGATGACGGCGCAGGCATCGCCCCCGACCAGCTCGACGCCGTCTTCGATCGATTCGCCAAGGGTCGCGGATCGCAGGGCTCGGGTCTCGGTCTGACCATCAGCCGAAGCCTGGTCGAGGCGCACGGCGGAACCATCGAGGTCTGGAGCGCCGAGGGCGAGGGAACGATGATGACGGTGCGGCTGCCGGCCTAGTCGAGCAGCATGTCCTGACGGCGTCCCGCTCGCTCGTGGTGGATCGGAAGCACTCGACCGTACAGCTGGCGGCACCGCTCGGGCGAGGCCACCATGTCGGGTTGGTCGACATAGGAGAAGATGCCGACGTGGCGAGGCCGGTCACCGGCAAGCGGCGTGACCCGGTGCAGGCTGTAACGGCCGAGGAAGATCTGGAGATCGCCGGGCACGAGATCGAGCGTGACGACGCGGTCGGATGTGCCGTCGAGTACTCGGGAGACCTCGGCGAAGTTCTCGTCGTCCGCCGTGCGAATGTTCGGCGCGTACTGGAACGCTCCGCCTTCCTCCGCGGTCTGGATGGCCAGCGTGACGGTGTAGTCGTTGGTGTCGAAGTGCCACGGGAAGCCCGGGCCCTCTTTCGCGGTGTTGATGATCACATCGGCCAGCGGGTCGGCGTAGCGGTGGAACGGCTCCGCCTGGAGGCAGTCGCGGATGAACCCGGTGAAGCCGGGCTCGTCGTAGATGCCCCGCAGTGGGCCACCAGGGGGGAAGTTGTCGGCAGGCACGAAGGCGTTCGACCGATCGTGGAAACGCCGGCGTGGGTCGTCGATCGGCAGCGATTCGTCGTCGGCGGTGAAGTACGGATTGGTGCGACTGAAGGATCGGTGGGCGGCAGGCGCAACCGCATCGGCCTCGGCGACGGTGGCCGTCAGCCCGGCCGACGTCAGCACGCCGCGGATGACGGCGCAGCCGTCGTCGGCCAGTTCGGCTCGAACCCGATCGACGGCGGCGACATAGGCGGCACTCGCCGGCCGGTCGACGGGTAGGACGTCGTAGTCGATGATCGGGTTCACGGGCCTCGTCCGTCGGATTCGCTCAGGTCACCGCCTCCAGTCGGGCGGGGACGTGTTTGTGCCACGGGGTCCCGGCGTAGGGATCCCGCCAGTCGGTGGTGGTCAGTTCGTTGGGGGCGACGCCGGTCCGTTCGGGGTTGCCGCCGGCGGGGGAGTAGTCGAGTCCGAGGCCGTTCGGTAGCGACACGTGCCCGTCGAGCATCGTGTCGTTGACCTCGGCCACGGCAACGACTGTGCCGCCGGGCGTGGTGATGCGAACCCGGGAACCCGATTCGACACCGATCGCCGCCGCGTCGGCCGGACTCAAGCGCAGCGCACCCTCCGGGTCCCGTTTGCGCCAGGACGGGTCCCGCATGATCGTGTTGGCGGTGAAGCTCCGGCGCTCGCCGGCCGACAGGATCCACGGGAACTCGTCGCTGCGGTGATCGACCGGTTCGGCGGCCAGCGCAGCGAGGTCGGCCAGCATCTCGGGGAGATCCAGATTGATCCGGTGATCGTCGACGTTCAACAACGTCCAGGACTCGTCGTAATCGTGGTGGGTGAAGACCACGCCGTCGCGCGATGCCACCATGGCGTCGAAGAGGGCGTCGGCGTCGCCATGGCCCGCGGCCCGCATCGCCTCCGGGTACTTCACGGCCACCTGCTGAGCCGAGAACCACAGTGGCGCGGCTTCGGCCAGGCCGGTGGGAAGGGTTGGGCCGAGGGTCTCGTAGAGAACCACCGCGCCGTAGCCCGCCAGGTCGGGATCGGCGGTCACGGCCCCGCCGAGGGCTGCGGCGAAGGTGTCTCTGCCCTCGGCCGCCGCCGCCTTCAACGGTGCCAGCACCTCGGCGTCGATCACGCCGAGCTCGTGCAGGAGGCGGCGATGGATCTCGGCCTCCGGTAATGTGCCCTCCAACGGCTCGAGAATCGGCGCCCGCACGGTGAAGGTGTTGTCCGGAAACGAGAGGGAGAAGAACGTGGCCTCGGTCTTCTCGTACTGCGACGACGCCGGTAGCACATAGTCGGCCAGGCGGGCCGTTTCGGTCATTGCCACGTCGATGACGACGGAGAACTCCAGTGCCTCCATCAGAGCCCGCCATTCGCCCGACGCCGCCAGTGAGTGCACCGGGTTCGCGCTCTCGATGAACATGGCCCGGATACGGTCCGGATGGTCCGCCAGGACCAGCTCGGGGATCTCGTTGCACGGCACGAGACCCGAGATGATGGGCGACCCGGTGATCGGCGTGGTCGGTTCCCGGCCGGACGCGTTGTAGTTGAACAACGGCACCATCGACGAGTGGGTGGTCATGGCGCCCGGCTTGGCGAAGCTGCCCACCAGAATCCAGAGCAGCTTCTGCAGGTAGGAGACCAGTGTGGAGTTCGGGGCCATCTCGGTGCCGAGGTCCTCGAGGACGGCGACGGAGTCGGCGGCGGCCAGACGCCGGGCGGCCCCTCGAAGGAGGGCCTCGTCGACACCACATCGCCGGGCGTAGTCGGCGACGTCGACCCGTTCGAGTTCGGCGGCCACGGCGTCGGCACCGGTAGTGTTGTCGGCGAGCCAGGTCGTGTCGTGGAGACCTTCCTGGACCAGGATTCCGGCCAGCGCGGCGATGCAGAAGGCGTCGGTTCCCGGCCGGACCCGAAGGTGGAAGTCGGCCAGCTCGGCGGTCTCCGTGCGGCGAGGATCGATCACGATCATCGAGCGGGTGTCGTCGGCGGCGATCTGCTTGAGAACCCGGCGGGTTTCATCGAAGCCGTGGGAATGCCAGGGGTTCTTCCCCACGAAGACCGAAACCTCGGCATGGTGGAAGTCCCCGTGGAGGTGGGTGCCGAACATGCGACCGTCGACCCAGGCCTCGCCGGTCTTCTCCTGGGCGAGAGCGTTCGACCGCAATCGGATGCCGAGGGCGCGGCGGGTCGCTGCCGCATAGGCTCCGCACAGGTGATTCCCCTGTCCACCCCCGCCGTAGTAGAACAGCGACGACGAACCGTGCCGATCGGCGACCTGCTGGAACCCGGCGGCCACCTCGGCGATGGCCGTGTCCCAGTCGACCTCGGTGTAGGTGCCGTCGGCTTCACGGCGGAGCGGCGCAGTCAGTCGCCCCTTGGCATTCTGGTAGTGGTTCAGCCGCAGCGCCTTCTCACAGGTGTAACCCTTCGAGGCGACATGGGCCTTGTTACCCCGAACACGGGTGATGTGCCGCCCGTCGAGCCGAACCTCAACGCCACAGTTGTTGGAACAGAGAATACAGACGGTCTTGTGCCAGTCGCCGGAGCTTCGCCCCTCGACCGCCCCTTTATCCCCGCTTTCCTGGTCGACTCCTGCAGCGGTCATCACACACTCCTAACACTGCGGTTCGATCATGGTGCCATCCCCCCGAACAAGAGCTCAACACAGGAGTTGACAAATCTCATGGCTAAGTCCGATCTCAAGCGTCTCATGATCCCCGGCGCACTGGTTGTAGGCGGTATCACCGCCGGATCGATGTTGGCACCCGTGGCCCTCGCGGCAGCCGACGATGATACGAGCGACTCGACCGAGTCCGCCGGTACCACAGAGCAAGCGACCGATTCGGCCGGCTTCGAGGTGGATGCGGAGCGCATCGATCGTCGCGGCCGGGGCCGTCACCGGCACCTCGCCCACCATCCCGGCGTCGAGGCGCTGACCGAAACGCTCGGTCTGACCGCGCAGGAGATTCGGGCGGCGTTCGCCGGGGGTATGTCGCTGGCCGACATCGCCGCCGATCAGGGTGTTTCGGTCGACGAGCTGCAAGCCGCCCTTGTCGAGGCCGCAACGGAGCGGATCGACGAGGCGGTTTCCCGTGACCGGATCGACGCCGATCGGGCCGCGGAGCTCAAGGCCGAGCTCGACGATCGTATCGGCGAGATGATCAACCGGACTCCGGGCGAGCGATTCGACGGCGAGGGACACGGCCGGCGGCGGGGACTCCGCGGCGCCGGCGCCGACGTGGCCGAGTTTCTCGGGCTGACCACCGACGATCTTCGGGCCGCATTCTCCGAGGGCCGGACGCTGGCCGAGGTGGCCGAAGCCCAGGGAGTCTCCGAGGACGACCTGGTGGCCTTCCTGCTCGAACAGCTCGAGGCACGCCTCGATCGGGCGGTCGAGAACGGTCGATTCGACGCCGACGATGTCGAAGACAGGTTGGCGGATGCCGAGGAGCGCATCGAGGAGCGAATCAACGCCGAGCCCGGTGAGTGGCCCGGAGGTTTGAAGGAGCGACACCGTCGAGCCCACGGCCATCCCGGATTCCACGGCGACCGTGACGATTCCGGGACTGACGGCGAGACCGTCGAGTCATCGTTCGATGTCTAACTCGATCCGGACGAATTCTTTGGAAATCACCCCGGACCGGGCATAAACAATCCCGAATCCCGGTTGAAGAGAGTGCAACCGTTTCTCCCCCCTTTGACGGATTGCACCCAAACGCGACGGAGGCCATTCCCTCCACCTCCGTCGTCATATCCACTGGACACACTTCAATCCCCCCACCGTTTGCTCCAGTGGCCAGTGGCCCCGCCTCTCGTGCGGGGCCACTGAGGTTTTGGGCAGGGCGCCTCGGCCCGGCGATCAGGGGTTGCCGCGGTAGAGGTTGGTGATCGGCATGCGGCGGTCCTTACCGAAGGCCCGCCTGGTGATACGGGTGCCGGGGGGGCTCTGCTGGCGTTTGAATTCGGCGATGTCGACCAGGCGGGCGATCCGCTTCGAGGTCTCGGCATCGTAGCCCTCGGCGATGAGGTCGGCAGCGGTCTTGTTGTGCTCGACGATCTCGATCAACATCGGGTCGAGTACCTCATACGGCGGGAGGCTCTCGTCGTCCCGCTGATCGGGTCGCAGTTCGGCCGAGGGCGGTTTGCTGAGGATGTTCTCCGGGATGATCTCGCGGCCCGCCCGGCGGTTGTAGTCATGGGCCAACTCGTACACCTGGAGCTTCCACACGTCCTTGATGACGGCGTAGGCGCCGGCGGTGTCGCCGTAGAGGGTGGAGTAGCCGACGGCGGCCTCGCTCTTGTTGCCGGTGGTCAACACGAGCCACCCGAACTTGTTGGCCAGCGCCATGAGGATCACACCTCGGAGCCGGGACTGCATGTTCTCCTCGGTCAACCCCCACTCGTCGGTGTCGAACTCGGGAGTCAACATATCGAGGAACGCGGCGTGGGCCGGTTCGATGGAGATCGTCCGACCCTCGATGCCGAGGTTCTGGCACAGCTTCTCGGAATCGGACAGCGAGTGATCCGACGAGTAGCGCGACGGCATCATCACGGCATGCACGTGGTCGGGGCCGAGCGCGTCGGCAGCCAGGGCGGCGGTCAGCGCCGAGTCGATACCGCCGGACAGGCCGAAACAGATGTCGGTGAAGCCGTTGTTCTGCACGTAGTCACGGGCACCGAGCACGAGAGCCTCCCAGATCTCTTCCAGAGGGTCGAGGAGCGGTTCCAGCTTGGGGGGCAGCCCCTCGACGGACATGGACGTCCGCTCGGTCACCATCGTCACCGGCAGCGAGATCGGCTTGGGATCGTTGACGGTGAAGTCGGCCACCTGGACCTGCTCGGCGAACTGCTTGGAGCGGGCGATCGTCTCGCCGGTGGCGTCGACCACCACCGAGGTGCCGTCGAACACCAGCTCGTCCTGACCGCCGACGAGGTTGACGTAGACCAACGGCGTGCCCGTTTCGGCGATGCGCCGGGCGATCATGACATCTCGGGCCTCGACCTTGTCCTGGTGGTAGGGAGAGGCGTTGATGTTCACGATGAGCTGGGCGCCGCCGTCGGCCATGATGTTGACGGGGCTTGGGTCGACCCACATGTCCTCGCACACGCAGACGCCAACCGTCACGCCGGCGATGGACCACAGTGGGTTCTCGTCGCCCGGCCGGAAGTAGCGCTTCTCGTCGAACACGTTGTAGTTCGGCAGCCACTGTTTCACGTACCGGCCCTTGACCTCGCCGTTGGCGCAGACCGCGGCGGCGTTGAGCACCGGTCCGGCGGCCGGCGCTCCCGGTAGGCCGGAGGGTTTGACGCCCAGTTCCTGGTCGACGTAGCCGACGATCACGGCGCAATCGCCCGTGCCGGCAGCCACTCGGGCCAGGGCCGTCCGGTTGTCCTCGATGAACTTCGGCTTGAACAGCAGGTCCTCGGGTGGGTAGCCACAGATCGACAGTTCACCGAAAACCGCCAGGTCACAGCCCGCCTCCTCGGCCTGGCGAACGGCGTCCAGGATCAGGTCGACGTTGGTGTCGAGATCGCCGACGATGATGTCGATCTGGCACAGGGCAATGCGAAGCGATGGCACGGTTTCAAATCTACGGGCGAAAACAGGCTTGGGGATGGCAAAGATCCGGTGAATTTCACCACTTCCCCCGGGCCGAAAACCGCATGAACAGCGGGATTTCGGCCGCTGTCCCTCACAGGTGATGTGCTCCGGCGAGAGAAATCCACCATCCTGGTGGGTGCTGCGCTACTATTTCAGGTGGCTGGGCGGTAGGACTCTTATGCTTTTTTCCCATGCCCCAAAGGCCGTGAAGACACTGGTGGCGATCCTGGTCGTTCTGACCATCGGCTCCGCGACGCTCCCCTCGAACGCCGATCTCAAGGAAGAGCTCGAGAAGCTCGAAGAGGAGCGTGAGCAGACCCAGGCGCAGATCGAGGCAGCGACCGAAAAGGTCGATGCCGCCACCGCCGAGGTCGAGGTGGTAACGGCGGCTCTGGCTGCGCTCAATGCCCAGGTCAACGAGCAGGAGGCGCAGCTCGCGGCGGCTGAAGACAAGCTGAACGAGGCCGAGTCCCGCTATGCCGAGGCCACGGCTGCCGTGAAGATCAAGACGGCTGAGATCGAGCTGCTCAAGGATCAGGTGAAGGACAAGGCCATCTCGGCCTTCGTCGGGCGCGGCGGAGACGCCAATCCGATCATGGAGGACATCAATCCCAACGAAGCCGTCCGCCGGCGCTCGTTGGTGCTGTCGGTGACCCAGCAGGATCTCGACATCACCGAAACGCTCCGCACCGCCCAAGAGGAGCTGGCGATCCAGCAGGCCCTGGCCGACCAGGCCCAGGCCGACGCAGCGATGTTCCGCAATGACATGGCCGATCTCCTCGCCGAACTCGAGGACTCGCGTGATCAGCAGGCGGAGTTGGCGGCCGTCGCCGAGGCCCGACTGGAGTCCCGACTGGCCGAGCAGGCGGTTCTCGAGGAGATGGACAAGGAGCTGGCCGGCAAGATCAAGGCGACCAATGACGAGCTGGCTCGCCAGGCCGCTCTGGCCGCCGCCCGAGCTGCGGCGGCTCGGAAGCCGGTCTCGGGCGGAGGCGGCGGCAGCTATCCGTCGGCCGACCAGATCGTCAGGGTCCAGAGCTTCTGGGTCCACGTCGACATCGCCCAGAACCTGCAGGCCTTGCTCAACCACGCGGCGGGCGACGGCATTCACTTCGGGGGCTGGGGCTACCGCGACCACCAGGCCCAGATCCGCCTGCGGAGGTCCCACTGCGGCACCAGCGATTACGCCGTCTGGCACATGCCGTCGTCGCAATGCCGTCCGCCAACCGCACGCCCCGGCCAGTCCATGCACGAGCAGGGCAAGGCGATCGACTTCACCTACGGCGGTCGGGCCATTGGCACCCGGTCGAGCCCCGGCTACCGGTGGCTGGCCGCCCACGCCGCCTCCTACGGTTTCTACAACCTGCCGTCGGAGCCCTGGCACTGGTCCACCAACGGCAATTAGGCGCCGCGGTCGCAACACAACCGTCATTGCCGGTGCAACGGTTAAGAGTTGCTACGCGTCCCCTCAAAGCTTGCCCAGCAAACTCCTGGAGCCTGTTGCTGCGCCGAGGTCGGCGTTGAAGGGTTGGTAGGCTAGGCTGCTACCGGCCAACTATTACGGTCGTGTTGCGCTGGTGATGGCGACTGGTGGGAGTATTGGGCAGAGGGTCAGCGGCCCTCAGGCGGTAGGTACACATGGCACTGATTGGGACCATCGAAGGTGGCGGCCGTCGAGTTCGACGGCCTTCCGTGCGCCGGCTCTCGGTGTTCTTCGTGTCGTTCCTGTTGGTCGGTGCCGCGGCTTTCCCGTCGAGCGCCCAGGACGGCACGTCATCGACCACGACCACCACGGCGTCCGCCACGACGACGGCGTCCACCACGACGACCACGGCCTCCACCACGACGACCACGGCGTCGACCACGACGACGACGGCGTCCACCACAACCTCCGGTGGGTCGACGACCTCGTCCCAGTCGACCACAACGGCAGCGGCCACCAGCTCCTCCGCTCCCAACGCCACCGTGCCCACCGCCGCGGAGTCGGGCGACGACCAGCTGGCCGGCACCGTGTCGGAAGATCTCGCCGGGGCCCTGGCGGTCTGGAACCAACGAGTCCGCGACAAGGAGAAGGAGCTGGAGACGGCCGAGGCCACGCTCAGCTCGGCTGAGAACCGATTCATCGCCACCACCGCCCAGATCGACACCATCAGGGCCGAGTTGGCGGACCTCGAGGTGAAGGTGGCCGAGCGGGCCATCTCGGCGTTCAAGGATCAGGATCTGTCGGAACTCGACTTCATCAGCTACGGCCAGGCCCAGGAGGCGACCAGGATGAAGACCCTGCTCGCCTTGGCCGTGAATCAGAATTTCGATGTGGCCGAGGATCTGCGTCAGGCCCAGGAGGATCTCGCCATTCAGCAGGCGATCGCCGATGACGCCAAGGAGGAGGCGGACGAGGCCCGGGCCCTGATCGCCGAGGAGCTGGTGGAGTTGGAGGAGGCCCGGGACCGGAAGGCCAGTCTCACGGCTCGGGCGGCGGCCAGCCTGGGCGTTGTCACCGAGGCGGACATCGTGACCGTACGGGGTTTCCGGGTCCACCGTGAGATCGCCGACGCCGTCGCCGGCCTGGTCGACCACGCCGCCTCCGAAGGCGTCGCACTCGGCGGAGGCGCCTACCGCTCCTTCGAGTCGCAGATCGAGGTTCGCAAGAACAACTGCGGCACCTCCTACTACGCCATCTGGCAGATGCCCGCCTCACGCTGTCGCCCACCGACGGCCCGTCCCGGGGCGTCGATGCACGAGCGGGGCATGGCGCTCGACTTCACCTGCGACGGCGGTCTGATCCGCAGCCGCAGCAGCCGGTGTTTCCAGTGGCTGGCCGCCAACGCCGCCAACTACGGGTTCAAGAACCTGCCATCGGAGCCGTGGCACTGGTCGGTCAACGGGCGTTAGCGGTCGAGCTCGAAGGTCTTGCCGATGGCTTCTTCGCTCTTGCTCCACAGCAGGTCACGGGTCTCGGGGTTGTCGTAGAACGGCTCGAGTGGGAAGGGCTCGGCTTTGCCCTTGATCGCCGTGATCCCGGAACCGGGACCGTAGAACTGTCCGGACCGGGCTTCGGGTAGGCACATGCAGCTCAGGATTCCCATCGCCCCGTCCTCGGCGGTCTGACCGAGTCTCGACACGACCTTGGTGAAGAGCCGGCCCATGCCGCCGTGGTGGGCCGACGTCTGCTGGAGGTGGGTGCGGGCGAAGCCGGGATGGGCGACGAGTGCTTTCACGTTGGAACCGCCGGCCTGCAGCCGGTGATGCAGCGCAGCGGTGAAGGCCGCGTTGGCGAGCTTGGTCTGGTTGTAGCGGAGCCAGCGGGGTCCGGAGAACATCATGTTCTGCAGCCGGGAGCCGTCGCCGCCCAGATTGCCGCCGTTCTTCTCGAGGAACCTGCTCTGCAGTTCTTTGCTGGGGTTGAGTCGGGCCGTGCTCGAGTGGTTCACCACCCTCGCCTCGCCGGCGGTCTCCGCCGCCCGTTCGAGGAGCGGCATCAGCTCTCTGGTCAGCAGGAAATGGGACAGGTGGTTGGTCTGCATCTGGATGTCGAACCCGTCGGTCGTGGCGGTGTCGGCCAGTGCCATCACCCCGGCGTTGTTGCACAGCACATGCACCCCTTCCGGGCAGAGCTCGTGCACCCTGTCGGCGGCGGCTTGGACCGAGGAGAACCGCTGGAGGTCGCATTCCACATCGTGGAGCTCGGCGTCGGGATGGGCCGCCGACAGTTCTGCGAAACCGGCCGTGGAACGCCCCGAGGGGCGGTTGAGCACCAGCACCTTGGCTCCAAGATCGGCGACGGTCATCGCCGCCACCTTCCCGGTGCCCGATGTCGTTCCGGTGATGACGACGGTCTTGCCCGCCATCGAGGGGAGACCGGCCCGGAAGGCCGGGAAGTGAACGGAGTTCGGATCAGTCATCGGTTTCCTTTGCTTGTCGGGTGATGCCATTCCAGAGCACGTCGAAGGCGACGTTTGCCTGGTTGTCATCGAGTTCGGACGTCACGGCTTGATCGAGCTGGTGCTGAATGAGGCCCGCCAGATACTCGAACGGCAGGTCGACGAGCAAGCCCTTGGCCATCGCCTCGGTCAGCACCCATGCGGAGCCGTCGAGCGCGGAGGCGCCGGCCTCCTGGGCCGTGGGGCTGGCGAGGTTGGCCTGGTGGAGCAGTGTCATCACGGCGTAGGACTGGCGATGGCGGCGAGCCCAGTTGAACCACCGGTCCCAGACCAGGCGCATGCGCGTCTCGATCGGACCATCGGTCGGAATCGTGCCGATGGCCTCGGCCAGATCGGACTTGATCGACAGGTAGAGCGCGTCGATCAGTGCTTGCTTGGTGGGGAAGTAGTTGAACAGGGTTCCGTTGGAAACCCCTGCCGCCTGAGCGATTCGAGCGGTTGAGACCGCAACCCCCTCGTCGCAGAACAACCCCCGGGCGGCGTCGAGGATTGCATCAGGGGAGTGCTGCTGGGGACGGGCCACGCCGGTCATGGTATCCAGATATGGAGTGACTACTCACTCTAGAATGGTGATCGGTGCGCCGATCATGTGACCTGGGCCGGAGTAGCCAGGCCGCCGATCGCCGACCCCGTTAGCGCCGGTCCGGGTTTCGAGCTAGAACGGGGTCGTGACCGAACCCCACGAACTGTCGGCCCACGCCGCCCGAGCCGCGGTCGTGGCGGGGGACCTGTCGGCCGAGGAGCTGATCACGTCCTGCCTCGCACAGGTGAAGCGGATCGATCCCAAGGTCAATGCCATGGTCACGGTTGCCGCCGAGCGGGCAGTGGCCGAGGCGGCAAGGCTCGACCGTGAGCTACGGCGTCACGGCCCGGGGTCGATGCGACGGGCCGCAGCCCTGGCCGAGCGGCCCCTCCTCGGCCTACCGGTGGCGGTCAAAGATCTTCAGGCCACCGCCGGGATCCGCACGACACTCGGCAGTACGGCGTTCGCCGACCACGTACCCGACACCGACGCCGGCATCGTGGCCAGGATCCGGGCCGCCGGCGGCATCGTCATCGGCAAGACCAACATTCCCGAACGCAGCATCGGCGCCAACACCGTCAACCGGTTGTTCGGCGCCACCGGCAACCCGTTCGATCCCACGTTGACCTGCGGTGGTTCATCCGGCGGCTCGGCCGTGGCACTGGCCACCGACATGGCTCCGTTGGCCACCGGCTCCGACCACGGCGGCAGCCTGCGCATCCCCGCTTCGTACTGCGGAGTGGTCGGCTACCGGGCCACGCCGGGGATTGTGCCGTTCGACGAGCGCGCCATCAGCCAGACCTTCTACAGCGTGCAGGGTCCGATGGCCCGCACCGTCGACGACCTCGCGCTCCTCCTGTCGGTGATCGCCGACCGTCACGCCGTCGGGAAACCAACCGATCCGATGGCGTTCCCGCTCGATGCGTCCGCGCTGGCCGAGCTGGAGGGCGTCGACCTCGGCTCGCTGCGCATTGGCGTTTCGGCCGATCTCGGCGGCGTGCTGGTATCGAGCGCGGCGCTGGCCGAGTTCGGTCGCCGGGTCGACTGGTTGGCCGATCGAGCAGCGGCGTGTGTCGATGTCGATCTCGATCTTCGCGACGCCGCCGAGGTCGACTGGCGGCTCCGGGCGGACGTCTTCGCCACCTACTATCACCGGGAGGCCGAGGGGTGGGACGAGGGTTTCAACCCCAACATCAGAGCCAGCTACGAGACGGCGCTCGCCATGCCGGAGGGCGACATCGCCTGGGCCCGGGTCCGCCAGATGGAGCTTCTCCGGGCCACGGAGTCGGCGATGGCTGCGGCCGCCGTCGACATCCTCATCTGCCCCGGCGTGAGTGTTTCTCCGTTCCCGTGGCGACAGCTCCATCCGACCGAAATCGACGGCAGACCGGTCGAGAACTACATGGCGTGGCTGACCCTGACTGCAGCGTGGACCGTGGTCGGCCACCCCGTGGTGGCGCTGCCCGCCGGGACCGACGCAGGTGGCCTGCCGTTCGGGATCCAGGTGGTCGGCCACCGCTACGGCGACCGCCGGCTGCTGTCGGCTGCTCGAGCGCTGGAAGTGGCCTGGGCCGATACCGGGTTCGCACGACCCAGGCCCGACTTCGAGGCGCTGGCCGCCACCGACGTCGATCTCGGCCCGGACTCGACCGCCGCGCTGTTCTCCCCCTGATCCGCCGTCCATCGGTACCCGGCCGTACACCCCGCTCGGGCTCGAATTGGCAGCGTCTGCGCGCACCGGGTGGGCGAGATTCCTGCCAGATCCAACCGAAGGGGGTCGGGAGGCCTTGTGCGGCCGGTGCCGGCCCGACAAGCTGGAGGCGTGAGCGAGCCGTATCTCGAACTCCTTGCCCGGTCGCAGTCGATCATCGAGCTGGATGACGGAACCGTCACCGGGGCCCAGTTGGTCGACGCCGGTCGGCGCGTCGCCGCCGAGTGGTCGGCAGCCGGTCTTCGGCCCGGAGACCGCGTCGGCCTGTGGTTGTCCAACGGCCGCCGCTACCTCGAAGCGTTGGCCGCTTGTGCCGCCGGAGGTTTCGCCGCCGTTTCGGTCAACACCCGCTGGTCCCGCGACGAGGCCGCCGCGCTCCTCGGTCGATCAGGGGCTCGGATGCTCCGGACCGCTTCCGATGATCGTGCCCTCGATCCGGACAGCGGATCGCCCGGCGGCACGCTCGCTCTGGACGATGATCAGCCGTTCGTGATCTTCACCACGTCGGGCACGACCAGTAGGCCCAAGATGGTCCTGCACGGCCAGCGCTCGATCGTCGACCACGCCCACGATGCAGGCCGGGCGTTCGGCTACGGCTCCGGCATGCCGGTGCTGGTCGCCATGCCACTTTGTGGGGTGTTCGGGCTGGCGAGCTTCACCGCGGCGATCGCAGCCGGCGCG
>JBFHME010000001.1:0-103336 GCA_041594435.1 Acidimicrobiales bacterium | reverse complement strand
TCCACCGGACCCGGCGGCAACACCTCAAACACCGCCCGCACCCCTACCTGCAAATCCACCCCCACCCCAATCGGCTGCGACGGATACCCAAACCCCGACACCGCCAACCACACATCCGGTGTATCGATCACGTTGATCGTCGCCGTTCCCTCGACTAGACCCGGGCCGCCGGCACGCAGGGTGGACGTACCGAGGGTGGTGCCGCCGGTGATGTCGATCGGGCCGGTCAGGGTCTGGCCAGGGGGGATGAAGACCGTGGGCTGGATCGTCGCCAGTGGATCGTCGAGCGTCAGATCAAGCGTCACGCCACCACTCGGCGCCGGCGCCGAGAGTTGCGCCGACACCTGGAGCGTCCACAGTTCGGGTAGATCGAGCTCCGCCGGGGTCAGGGTCACCATCAGCGCAACCGTCACATCTCGGGTGTCCGGCCCATAGTTGAGCGCCGTCGCCTTGATCTGGGTCGTGCCGAAGTCGACTCCGGTGATCTGCGGATTCGCCACAGGAACGTAGAGCCCTTCGGGAACGAAGGTGGTCGCTTCGGTGATCGCAATGGACGGGTCGAGGCTCTCGAGGTGGATCGTCACCCCACCCGGAGGTGCCGGCTTGGTGATGCTCACCGGGAGGTCGGCTGTCTCGTCCGGAGCAAGGACCGGGATGTCGTCGATCGAGATCAGGGCGTCGGTCACTCCAAGTTCGACCGTTGCTGTCTCCGTGGCCGGCGAGGAACCGGTGATCGTCGTTGTTCCGATGCCGACGCCGGTGGCAACGAACGTTCCCTCCGCGACACCGGGTGCGATCGGCACCGCGGTCGGGTCGACGGTGGCGATGCCGGTGTCGACCGAGAGCGTCACGATGATCCCTCCGGGAGGGGCCGGGTTGTCGAGGGTGATCGTCCCGTTGGTTGGACGTCCCACGCCGATCAGCGGGTCCTCGACCGTCAGCGTCATCCCCATGCGAGCCGCGGTGACCGTCACGGTGTCGGAGGCGGTGCCGCCGTTCCCGTCGTCGACGGTCAGCTCGATCACGTAGTCACCGGGGAGGTCGGGAATGAACGTGGGCGAGTCGGTATCGGCGCCGGTGAGGGCGGCGCTCGACCCGTCGGGTCGAGCGGTGGGAACCCAGGCAAAGGTGAGGGTGTCACCCTCGTCCGGGTCGGACGAGCCGCTCCCGTCCAGGGAGACGACGTCGCCGACTGTCACCGCTTGATCGGGCCCCGCGTCGGCCACCGGCAGGTCGTTCACCGTGGCGACCGTTATGGTCACCGTGGCAGGATTGGAGTCGACCGCTCCGTCGTTGGCGTGGTAGGTGAACGAGTCCTGCCCCGAGAAGTCGGCCTCCGGTTCGTAGGTGAACGAACCGTCGGCGGCCAGGTTCAACTCCCCGTGGGACACGTTGGTGTCGAGCACCGCTCTCAACGGGTCCTTATCGGGGTCGGAGTCGTTACCCAACACCCCGGGCGACGCCACCTCGAGCACCGCGTCCTCGTCGGTCGTGTAGGAGTCGTGGTCCGCTACCGGGGCGGTGTTCGGTGCCGGTTCGATGGTGGCGGTGGTGGTGTCGGTGGCCGTGGCGCCCTCGTTGTCGGTGACGGTGAGCGTGACGGTGTAGCTGCCGGCGGCCCCGTAGACGTGGCCAGCGGTTTCACCGGTGGCGGTCTTGTCGTCACCGAAGTTCCACTCCCACGACACGATGGCCCCATCGGAATCCGACGACTCCGACCCGTCGAACAACACCTCAGACCCGGCCGTTCCCGAATACGGGCCAACAGCATCGGCCACCGGCGGATCGTTCACCGTGGCGACCGTGATCGTCACCGTGGCCACGTCGCACAGCGGCGGGGTTCCGGTGTCACAGGCCTGGTAGGTGAACGAGTCCTGCCCCGAGAAGTCCACGTCCGGGGTGTAGGTGAACGAACCGTCGGCGGCCAGGGTCAACAACCCATGGGACACATCGGTGACCAGCGCCGCGGTCAACGGGTCGCTGTCGGGGTCGGAGTCGTTGTCCAACACCCCGGGCGCCGCCACCTCGAGCACAGCATCCTCATCAGTCTCATAGGCGTCATCCATGGCAACCGGTGAACGATTGCCGCAGCCCGGATCGCCCTCAAGCGTGTGTCCGAAACCTCGGATGGCGATCTCGTTGGCCAGGATCCCACAGCTGACGTGGTGGTTGGCTCCGGTCAGCTGCACCGACCCGTGGGGTGCGAACACGAACCCGTCGAAGCCCGAATCCTCCCCAGCGATGAGGATCGCCTCTTGGCCGGTGGCGTTGGAGAACAGCAACAGATCGTCGGTGAACGCCGGCCCGAGTGTTATCCGCGCTGCGGTGACCTGGATGGTCCCCTCGGAGACAAGGGTGAACGCGCCGGTGATGTCGGCGGCGCTGATGATGACATCACACGGGGCGTAGTGGAGGCCGGTGAGGATCTCGGTGGCGTGCCCGTGACGCTCCCACGTGCCATTCGACTCGCACTCGGCGGTTCCGTCGTGATAGTCGGACCCGGCAGCCACGGCCACCGTGCCGCCGGGCCGGTAGTCGGCGATGTCGAAGGCCACCGGATACCCGGCGGCGTCAACATGGACCGCCTCTGGGTCCACGACGTTGTCGCGCCCGCCGATCCGCAACCGCCCCACGTGCTCGGTGCCTCCGACCAGCTGATTGCTCGAGCCGCTGATCGTCAGATCGCGATTCGAATGCATCACACCGGTGGCGGTGGACGAGCTGGCGGACCAGACGAGGCCGCCGTTGCCATCCGACAGGCCTGCCCAGGCGGCGACTCCGACGCCCTCACCAGCCGTCGGTGACGAGGAGGCGGGCTGCAGCGGTAAGGGGGACAGAGCCAACGTCATCAAGACCGTGGCCAGTAGAGTGCGGCGGAGCAAGTGAAGTCGAAGTCGGGAGGCTCTGGCGGGAGTACACATCGTTACTCCTCCGATCGCCGCGTCAGTTCGATCGATAGCAGATCAAGTCGACCATGGTTAGGGGCCAAGGTCCCAAATCCATTCTTCGGTCTCACTACTTCACTGGGGGTTTTCGCTCAAGTCTCGGGTGATGGTTGTCGATGGTGTTGGCGACGGATGAAGCAATGATCCGGGCAGTCGATATTTGGTCGCCTGACTGCTCGGGGAGCTAGTGGCGAAACCGGCATCCATTCTCACGTCGTTGAACTCGAATGGAGCAGCTACAGATGTCAGACCACGCCTCGGGTGAAGGCCGCAAGTCCTGCTGGCGCCCACCACGTCGTTTCGGGGGCGGCCTGGCCGCTGTGGCCCTCACCGTCACCGCCCTGGTCGGGGCCCTCGCCACTCCCGCCGGCAGCCCAGCCGTCGAGACGGCAGTCCCGGTCGGGTCGTTGTCCACCTCGATGGTCGAGATGCTCGACGCCGGGGACGCCACGACCCCGATGGGTTTGGAAGCGCTCCGCGACGACATCTTCGAAGGCGCTGCCTTTGGTGATGGCAGCGGTGTCGACGTGGCACTGATCGATACCGGGGTGGCCCCAGTCGAGGGTTTGGACGGCGTCGACAAGGTCCTGCACGGACCGGATCTGTCGATGGAGGCCGACTCGCCCGAGGTCGCATTTCTGGATACCTATGGTCACGGCACCCACCTCGCCGGCATCATCGCCGGGGAACGGTCCGGCGCCCGAGGTATCGCCCCGGGGGCTCGGATCGTCAGCGTCAAGGTCGCCGGTCATGACGGCGTCACCACGGTGCCTCAGGTCGTGGCGGCCATTGACTGGGTGGTCGAGCACCGCAACACCGACGGGCTGAACATCCGGGTGTTGAACTTGTCGTTGGGCCAAGCCGGCGTGGCGGACCATGTTGGCGACTATCTCTCGGCTGCGGTGGAACGGGCTTGGGACGCCGGGATCTTCGTGGTCGTGGCCGCCGGCAACAGCGGTGACAGCCAACCCCATCTCGACTCACCCGCGATCGACCCGTACGTCATGGCCGTTGGGGCCACCGACCCGGCCAGCAATGGCGACAAGGACATGCGGGTGGTGCCGTCCTGGTCGGCTCAGGGCGACGGCACCCGTAATCCCGATGCCGTTATTGCGGGGCGGTCCATTGCCTCCTATCGGGTGCCGGGCTCAACCGTCGATGTGACGGCGCCCTCGGCCCGCTACGGGACGGATTTGTTCCTGGGATCGGGAACGTCACAATCAGCGGCCGTGACCTCCGGCCTGGCCGCCGCCATCATCGGGAACCACCCCACCGTGACCCCTGACCAGGTCAAGGCCACGCTGCTCAGCTCCGCAATCAAGCTCGAGCTGGCCTCCACCATCAAGGAGGGGCACGGCATTCTCAACGGTGATGATCTCAGGGGGCTCCCGGCTACCAACGTGGTGGTTCAGATCTTCCCCGACGCCGCCGGCCCCGGCACCGGGATCGTCATCCCCACCGGTTCGACCTGGTCGGGAGGAACCTGGTCCGGTGCCACCTGGTCGGGATCCACGTGGTCGGGTTCCACTTGGTCGGGGGGCACCTGGTCCGGCGCCACCTGGAGCGGCGCCACCTGGTCCGGTTCGACCTGGAGCGGCGCCACCTGGTCGGGATCCACCTGGTCCGGTGCCACCTGGTCGGGATCGACCTGGAGCGGCGCCACCTGGTCGGGCAGCACCTGGTCCGGCAACGGCTGGAGCTGAGAACCATGCACCAGACACGACGAACCATGCACCAGACACGACCCATCACCAATCGCGGAACCACCTGGTAACGCGGCCCGCTCAAAACGCACGGCTACTAGACACCCAGATTGATGCGGCGCCCGGGTCGAGCACTCGGGCGCCGTGTCGCGTCCCGACCGGCTTCCAGCACCGCTCGCCGGTTGATGGAGCCCACGTCGGGTGTGGCCGCCTCACTGGGCCCGAACGGTGAGTTCCACCCGACCGTCCTGGTAGCCGTCCTGCTCGACCAGGACACTGATCGTGCCGGTGTCGGAGTTGGCCGGGGGTGGGTCACCGCCGATGATGCCGACCTGGAGAACGGTCTGGAAGGTCATGGTGTAGAGGCCGTTCCCGTCGGTCGTCCCGGTGATCGGGTCGGTTCCGGCGGCCGCCCACAGGAACGATCCCGAGGTCGGGGTGAGTTGAACGGTGGCATCGGGCACGGGCCGGTCCTTCTCGTCGAGCACCTTCACGAAGATGTCCATGGTCCTGCCCAGCTCCACCGCCTCCGGTGTGGACCAGGCGCTGACCTGCAGGGCCGGCACCTCAGGCCCGGGCTTGTTCCAGGCGTTGGTGACCTGCCACACGATGAGCGCAGCGATCACGCTGCCGAGGATTCCTGCGATCCATTTTCCCATTTGAAGATCACCTGCCTTCCCCCGGGCCCCTCCGATATCCGTCCGGTCGGGCATCGACCAGGTCGGAGCCGAGGCTGACAGTGCCTCCGTCGATGCCGTGGGCCGCGACCGTCATGTCCGAGATCTTGCTCAACGGCCCCGAGACCGAACCCTCGAGGACATGGAGGCGGTACCGCTTGGGCTTCGGTGATGGTGCCATGACGCGACACTCCTTGACGGGCCCACACCCATGGTTCTCCCCCACCACCGATTGCGGTAGGGCTCAAGGTCCTGATTCACGTTTCCACGCGACGAAGGCGTCGGTCGATCGTCACCCGGAGGTTGGCGGCGGGTATCCAGTACGGGCGCGCGCCGTTATCGCGAGACGCGACGATGCAATCCGGTTTCCCGAGCCCATCGGGAAACCGGATTGCATTGCAGCACGAGGAACGAGCCCTGTGCGAGCGTTTCCGCCGTTGGATCGGCTCAGGCCCCCGACATCGCCTTCAACGGTTGGACCGAAGGGATTGGTGGCCTGAGCCGACCCGCGTGGACGGTCTCTAGCCCGCAGACATCGGGACGCCCATACCGGGATCGATTTGATGTGGCCCGCTGGCCGACGGTGCCACCGGGAAGTCGAAAATCGCCGTCGGTATGTAGACGGTCGAGCAGGAGTTCGGGATGTCGACAACGCCGGACAGCCTGCCCTCGATCGGCGCCGCCCCCAGGATCATGTAGGCCTGGATGTCGCTGTAACCGAACTTCTGCAGGTAGTCGATGGCGTGGAGACAGGCCCGCTGGTACGACAGGTGGGAGTCGAGGTACCGCTGCTCGCCGTCAAGGGTTACCGAGGTGCCGGAGAACGCCAGCCACTGGCTGTACTGGGGGTCGACATTGCCCGGCATGAAGATGGCGTTTTCGGATACGCCGTAGGTCTCCATCCCGCCTTTGATGAGATCGACATGGAGGTCCATGAACCCACCCATTTCGATGGCACCACAGAAGGTGATCTCCCCGTCGCCCTGCGAGAAGTGCAGGTCGCCCATGGACAGGTTGGCCCCCGGCACGAAGACCGGATAGAAGACGCGGGTCCCCTTGGTGAAGTTCTTGATGTCCTGATTTCCGCCGTTCTCCCGCGGTGGAGCCGTTCGGGCGGCCTCAGCGGCGACGCGATCGTGGTCTTCTCCGGAGAGTGTCCCGAGGATGGCGTCGTCCGGCAGCGGGGGTAGGGCAAGTGGTGGCACGCGATCGGGGTCGGTGGCGATCAGCGCTGTTTCCCGTGCCGTCCATCGGGCCAGCAGCTCAGCCGATGGGGCGGTGCCCATCAGGCCGGGGTGGATGATGCCGGTGAACGACACGCCGGGAACGTGGCGTGATGTCGCGGTCTGGCCCCGGAAGTCCCAGATGACCTTGTAGGCGTCCGGGAACTGTTCAGTCAGGAACCCGCCACCATTCGACGTGGCGAAGACACCTGTGTAGCCCCAGCCCTGGCCGGCAAGAGGTCCAGAGTCCTCCTGGGGAATCGGGCCCACATCAAGAATGTCGACGATCAGAAGATCGCCGGGCTCGGCTCCTTCCACGGCGAAGGGGCCGCTGAGAACATGGACGGTGCTGAGCGGCGCGTTGAGAATGTCGTCGGCCGAGTCGTCGTTGACGATCGCTCCGTCGAACCATTCGCGACAATCCACTCGAAAGACGTCACCGGGGCGGACGGTGACGTTGGCCGGGATGTCCGGGTGCCATCGGTTGTGGCCAACGTACTGTTGGTCCGTGAACGACTTGGTGGAGTCGAGGGGGTAGACGACTTGTGGCATTGGAAACTCCTATCGGTAACGCTGTTTCTGTGACGCTGGTTTTGAAAGAGACATGTTCGGAGGTGGGGACACCCGCCGCCCGGGACTGATCGTCACCGGGTGTCTAGGTCACCGCTGCAGGCGACTGCTCCGATGCGGGACTCGATTCCCGCAGCACAGGCCAGAGGGCGAGGAACACCAGGATCCCGCCAACGGCCAGGGCAATGGCAGCGGCCTCGGTGTTGTCGCTCCAGGTGCCGGTGAGAAGTAGGAATGCGGGGATGGCGCCGGTCACGATCCCTTGTATCGCGCACACCGCTCCGGTGTAGCGCCCGAGATTCTCCATCCTGAGCCCAAGGACGACGAAGAAGAGGCCCCAGAGAAAAGCCCAGTGGAGCCAGATGACTCCGAACCCGTTGTCGCCGAAGCCTTCGCGCCAGAAGTTGAGACCGGCGAAAACGATCGCACATCCGGCCACAAATCCCGAGAAGTATCCGAGGCCGGTGCCGTCGAGATCGAAGAACAGGTTCATGGCCACGTACAGGTACGTGAACCCGAAGAGGTAAAGTCCCGATGCCCCAAGAATCGCGTTCTGGTCACCACCGGCGGTGAAGATCAGGTACGTAGGCGTCACGACTTGGAGCAGGCCTACGAACAGGTTGAGCGGCGCAGCCGACCTACCGTCGACCCACCCCAGCAGCATGACGCCGTTCAGGAACAGAATCGCGCCAACGTAAAGTAGTCCAACACTTCCCATTTCTCATTTCCTCGTCTCTCAGGAGCTAGCGAGTGGGTACAACACAAAGTGGCACCGTATGGCGCGGTTCTCTTTCCGAGATATCAACCCGTATCAGCCGACTCGGCTCAGGGTCGCGGCAGCCTCTGAAGGGCCGGATTGGGCGGCGCCATGGGCGTCCGCTTGCTTGGATGCCGGGGCGGGAGCGACGAAACCACTTCGGGCTCGTCACGGCTCTTTTCCGCTTTGTCGATCAGAGCCATTCGATCGGCCGGCGCTCGCCGAACCATTGGCGGCGAGTAGAAGCGGGCCGACGCCCGGCCACAGCTGACACATTGTGTCGAATCCGAGGCCTGGCCCATAGGTAAATTCACGACGAAAACACCGTGCTGGCTGCACCGGTATTCATAGGTGGTCAAAGTTCCCCCCAGATCTGCCCGCTACCGGTTCCCACAACCGGCTGCCGGTTATTATGCATCTCGAAAGAACCATCTGTCAATAGCTGCAGCCATCTCCATCGACGTGGGAAGTCTGGAGTCCCAAGATCCGATGGCTGTTTCCCAACGGGGCGGCCCTAGCCGAAAACGTCGAAGGGTTCCCACAGCCCGACCTGAGCCGAGATGAAACAGCGGTTCACCTTGCACGTCGGTGGCGGGCGGCGTTACTCTCCGGTCGATCCTCTCTGACCGGTGATCCTCGTGTCGGCGCGACTGGTCACGAACGAGCGAGACGAGCATGGCTACAGTCGACGGAGTTGAGGCGTTGGGGCTGCTCCTGGCCCTGGCCGTTCTCGGGGGCTTCGTGGCCGCCCGCCTGCGTATGCCGCCGCTTCTGGGCATGTTGCTCGCCGGTATCGCGGTGCGAAACGTTCCGGGCGATCTGCTCGCGGCTCTACCGGACAGCTGGTCGCTCGTGTTACGGCTGATTGCCTTGACGGTGATCCTCCTCCGAGCCGGTCTCGGAATGGATCTGAACGCGCTCATCGCGCTGCGGGCCAGTCTCGTTCGATTGGCCTTCCTCCCCAATCTCAGCGAAGCGATCACCGTGGCGTTCGTGGCAAAGCTGGTACTGGACATGCCGGTGCTCTGGGGTCTGCTTCTGGGGTTCGTCGTGGCCGCCGTCTCGCCGGCGGTTGTGGTGCCGAGTCTTCTCGACCTCCAGCTGAGGGGGTACGGGGTCGTCAAGGGAATCCCGACGATGATCCTGGCCGCCGCGACGTTCGACGACGTGATTTCCATAACAGGGTTCGGTGCGATGCTGGGCCTGGTGTTCGCTGACGGCGGGGACGCAACGGTGATCGAGAGCCTCGTGCGGGCTCCGCTCGAGCTCGCCCTCGGTCTCGCCACCGGCGTTGTGGCGGGACTGCTCTGTTCGATGGTCACACGGGCTCCGACGTGGTTTCGGTTCGGGGCGCTCACCACGCTCGGCCTGGTGGCTGTGCTCGGCGGTTGGGCCCTCGGGTTCGCCGGCGGCGGAAGCCTGGCCGCCATGACGATGGGTGCCGTGAGCGCCCGGCGGTGGCGAGAATCGACCGCGGCTGTCGCCAGGCGATTGAGCTGGGTCTGGGCAGTGGCACAACCCATCCTGTTCGGATTGATCGGTGCCGCCGTGGTACTGGCCGCAGTGGAGCCGAGCTACATCAACGGTGGTCTCGTCATCCTCGTCGTCGGTCTGGCGGTCCGCTTGGCCGTCACCTACCTGTCGGCGTCAGCGAACTACTTCAACACTCGCGAGCGGCTGTTCGTGGCGCTGGCTTGGATACCGAAGGCCACGGTGCAGGCAGCAATCGGGGCGCTGGCCCTCGACCTGGCCCGACAGAACGAAGCCGGTCCGCAAGCCGAGATCTACGGAACACAGGTCGTCACCATTGCCGTCTTGGCGATCCTCTCCACCGCACCAATCGGAGCGCTGGCCATAGCTTGGAGCGGGCCCCGGTGGCTCCATCGACGGCGCGATGCGACGTGATTCCTCCGGCCGACTGAACCAGCGACTTCCGGGCATCGACGGCGAGGAACGGGGGACGAGACGATCGTCTACGACAACGTCGTCGATCAACCTCTCAGCGGTGGCAGCATCATCATCCACCAGAAGAAGTAGACCAACCACCGACAGGCGACCGGCGGGGAGCGACCAACCACGGTTGCTCCCCGCTCGTCCTGCCCGGCCCGTACGTCGGAGAGCTGACGCCTCTCCGTTTCGGGTGCCTCAGCGGCCGGTCTGCGGGCCGATGACCGAGGCGATCTGCACCACGTGGTCGGCCGGAAAGCCGCCGCAACGGGCATGTTCGCGGATCGTCTCGGCGTCATCCGTCTCGTGGACGCAGTAGATCTTGTCGCCGGCCACGTAGCTCGTGATCCACTTGTACGGCACGCCGAGACCGGCGACGACCTCGTTCGACTTGGTCGCGATGTCTGCGAGTTCGTCGGCGCTCAGCGTGCTCGCTCCTTCGATGTTGCGTTCGATGATGAACTGGGGCATGTCGTGCTCCTTCTTGTCGGTGACGCCATCAATGGCATCTGGAGCGAGGATCGACGCTCGGCGTGTGCGAAATCGTACTGTGCGAACGATGAACGCACCGGACCTCGCACACGGATCTGCACACGGATCTGCACACGGATCGGCGATTGACTGCTAGCGTCTCAGCGACGCGGTTGTTCGTCCGTCGGGAGGTGTGCGACGCTTGAACGACATGCTCCGGATCCGGTTGATCGGCTCGCCACGTATCGAGGGCCCGAACGGTCAGCGGCGCGAGGTGCGTGGCAAGAAGCCATGGGCTCTTCTCGCCCGGGTGTTGCTGACCGATCGTGCACTGACCCGCCGGGAGTTGAGCGCGGAGCTGTTTCCTGAGGCGGCGGATCCGATGGGTTCCTTGCGCTGGTGCCTCGCCAGTCTTCGCAAGACGATCGGGAGCGACGAGGTCCTCACGGGTGATCCGATCCGGCGGGAGCTGCCCGATTGGGTCAACGTCGACGTCCACGACGTGCAGGCGGGCGTCGTCGACACAAGACACATCGGCGAGCTGCTCGAGGGTGTCGATCCACCGTGTGGACCGGAGTTCTCCACGTGGCTGCTCGTTGCCCGCCAACAGGTGTCGTCTCGCCTTGCGGCTCAGCTGCATGATGCAACCATCACGGCGATCTCGCGGAACGACCACGAGCTGGCGATCGAGCTGGCGGAGATGGCGGCGCGCCGATCGCCCTACGATGAGGGCGCACAGATTCTGCTCGTCAAGGCACTCGTCCTGGCCGGGCATCCGGAAGCGGCCCTCGAACACGTCACCGCCGTCGAGTCGCTGTTTCGCGAAGAGCTCGGGTGCGATCCGACGCCGGCGTTGCGGAGCGCCGCACGCGCCAATGTCGCAGCTGCACCGCCTGGGGTCTCGGCTCGTGCGTTTGCGACGAGCCTGCTTCGTTCTGGGCAGGCGGCGATGTCGGCGGGCGCTGTCGAAGCCGGTCTCGACTGTCTCCGTCGCGCCGGTGCGGAGGCCGAATCGGCGGGAGACTCGATGCTCCACGGTCAATGCTTGTTGGAACTGGGCAGCGCGCTCATCCACGCCGTACGCGGTTTCGACGACGAAGGCAGCGTGCTGCTGGAGCAAGCGGTTCGACTCGCACAGGCGGCAGGCGATTCGCCAACGGCCGTTGCCGCGTTGCGTGAACGTGCCTACGCCGACACGCTCGCCGGTCGACGTCCCGAGGCGCAACGCCAGTTGGACCTCGCCTTCGAACTCGCCGACGGCGTCCCGACGTTGCTGCCCGGCCTGCGCTCGGTCGAAGCTTTCAACCTCGCCGACTGGGGCCGCCTCGATCACGCACTGACGCGCTACGCGGACGCCATCGAGTCCGCCCGTTCGGTCGGGGACCGCCGCTGGGAAGGCTGGGCGCTCGGGCTCGGCGGATGGGCGGCCCTCTCCGACGAACGGCACGCACAGGCTCGAGACTGGCTCCAGCAGTGCCTCGACATCGTCCGCGAGACCCGCTGGGTGTCGTTCGAACCATGGCCCATGACCGCGCTTGCCGAAGCACGTCTCACCGACCGGTCCCCCTCGAAGTCCGCGGACGACCTCGAGCGGGTGTTCGCCGCGAGTTGCCAACTCGAGGATCCGTGCTGGGAGGGCGCCAGCGGACGCGTCCTCGCACTCCATCACGCCTGGGCCGGCAGCGCCGACGTTGCCCTCGACTGGATCGTCGACGCTCGGCGCCGTGCTCTGCGTAGATCCGACACCTGGGCGGGGATGATCGGCGCGATCTTGCTCACCGAAGCCCGGATTCGCGAGTCGATGGGTGACAGCTCAGGAGCACACGCCACCGCCCGAGATCTCGTGGCCTTCGCGGCGCGGACCCAACTCGACCGGTTGTTGGACCGCGGCCTGGTGATCACCCGTTCCACCACGTGACCCGGAGGCTTCACCATGGACGGTGCGACCACCGGCAGATCGCCGGCTCGCCGGCGGTCCGCGGCGGGGCTGGTCGGCATCTATTCGCGTGAGAAGTCGGCGGCCTCGACCAGCGCGGCGAAGCCATCGAGATCAGACGATGTCGGCTGATGATCCCACACGTGTATCCCTCTCAAGAGGTCGGCGTAGGATTCGCTCTGACCAGGTAGGGACAAGGTGGCGGCAAGCAGGCCACGGCAGCTCGTCGCCGCAGTGCCGTCCTGACGTCAGCGGCCACGGGCCGATTCCTCAAGAGGCCGGGGCGATGCCGGGCTGGGTGATGAGGACCCGGCAGTGGCGTCGGCCGGGGCGGGTTGCGGTGACAACGACTCGACGGTGGCGTCGGCCGGGGCGGGTTGCGGAGATGCCATGCCTTCGACGTGTATCTCGGGCAGCCACTCCAACCAGCGGGGGAAGTACCAGTTGCGGTCGCCGAGCAGCTCCATGGTCGCCGGAACGAGGACCGAACGGACGATGGTTGCGTCGAGGATCACCGCCACGCCGAGTCCGAAACCCATCTGCTGGAACATCACGAGATCCCCGGCGGCGAACCCGCCGAACACGGCAACCATGATGAGCGCAGCGCCGGTGATGATCGACCCCGTCACCGCGAGCCCAAACGCCACCGACTCCGAGTTGTCCCTGCTGTGGTCGTAGCGTTCCTTGATCCGGCTGAGCAGGAAGACGTGGTAGTCCATGCTGAGTCCGAACAGCACGGTGAACAGGAAGAGCGGGATCCACGACTCGATGACGTCGGTCTGCTGGAAGCCGAACAACGAGGCTCCAACTCCATGCTGGAACACGAGCACGATGAGCCCGTACGCCGCGCCGACCGAGAGGAGGTTCATCACGATCGCCTTCAGAGGGACCACGATCGAGCGGAAGGCGAGCAACAAGAGGAGGAAGCTCAGCCCGAGGACGAAGGCGAAGATCTCCGGTGTCCGGCTGTTGATGACGTGAACGTAGTCGGTCATGAAGGCGGCGTCGCCTCCCACCAGCACCTCGGCATCGGTATCGGCGAAGGCACCCGGTATCCGGTCGTCGCGCAGTTGGGTGATCGCCCCTCGCCCCTCCGAGGTCGACGGGTCGACCAGGGTTGTCGCCTCGATCAGCAGGATCTCACCACCCGGCACCGGGGTGACCGTCACCGTGCCGTACGAACTGTCGCTCTCGAGAGCGGCGACCAGGCTCTGGGTGGCGGCCGTGATATCGGGGTCGGAGACGTCGGCGGCCGACACGACGATCGGCGTGGTGAGCACGCCTCCGAGGAACTCCCGATTGAGCGTCTCGAACCCGGTGCGAACATCGGAGTCCTCGGGGAGCGACGCGATGGAGTTGCTGCCGATCTCGATCGTCAGGTACGGAGCGGCAGCGGCCAGGAGCAGGCCGGCGGCCAGCAGCGCGCTGACGATCGGTCGCGCCGTGACCATCCGGGTGATACGCCACCAAAAGGTATGAGCATCCGTCGTGGCTTGATGGCTGAACGGTACCCGCAGCCGATTGACGCGATCGCCGAGTAGGGCCAACAGCGCCGGTAGCAGCGTCAGTGCGGCCGCCACGGAGGCGAGAACGGCCAGGATGGCCCCGGCGCCGAGGCTGCGCATCACCGTGTCCGGCATCAGCATCAGCCCCAGGAGCGCGATCACGACGGTCATGCCGGAGAACGCCACAGCCCGGGTTGCGGTGTCACCGGCCACCGACACCGAGTCGAGGACGCTGCGCCCCGTCAGCCGTTCCTCCCGGAAGCGTTGCACCACGAACAGGGAGTAGTCGATCCCGACGGCCAGGCCGATCATCGTGATCATGTTGACGATGAAGAAGTTGAGGTCCGTGAACTGGCCCACCAGCACCGTCATCCCGAGGGCGACCACGATCGACAGCGCGGCCAGCGCCAGGGGAAGCATGGCGGCAACGACGGCGCCGAACACCAGAACCAACACGACCAGAGCGATCGGTGCGCCCAGGGTCTCGCCCCGCTGCAGCGTCTGCTCGGCCAGCTCGTTGAAGGCGAGGTTGATGCTGTCGGTTCCGATGGCGACGACGTCGACGTCGCCGGCCTCCCCGGCGGACCGTGTCACCGCGACCAGAGGTTCAGCCCGTTCCGCGGCTTCCGCCCATTCCGCGGTGTCGAGCGAAACCCGGATGAGCGCGACCCGGCCGTCCTCCGAGATGAGGCCCGGCACGCCGTCGGTCGGGGCGATCACCGAGGCGACGTGTTCGGTGGTCCTCAACTCGGCCGCCAACTGCTCGACCCGGCCCAGAAGTGCCGGGTCGTCGAAGGTGCCGTCCGTCTCGCTCATCACGAGAACGTACTCCTGGATGGCGGTGTCGGCACCGGCGTCGCGGTGAGCCTGATCGATCAGGTCCTGGGCCCGCTGGGCCTCGATCTCCACCAGGATCTCCTGTTCCTGGGTGAGGACGTTCCCCAAGCCCGAGATGGCCACAACGGCGCCGACAACCAGCACCAACCATGCCACGAGAGTGAGCCACGGTCGGCGGGCCGCCGTCCGGGCCAGCCTGCCGGTGAGTCCGAGACGATCCATCGTCATGCCTCCGATCTGGTGCGCCCGGACGCCGCCTGTTCGGCCCTTCAATCGTCGGTCGGTGCTTGAAGACCCGGAAGGGTCAAAAGGCCCTAGACAGCGTCATCGATCTCGATCCGCCGCTTCTGTTCGGCGTCGTCCCAGGCGGCGAGTGGCTGGTAGTCGGGAACCCAGCCGAGGCCCTTGGTGGCGTCGGATGAGATGACGGTTTGGGACGTGGTCACGTCGACGACCGCCGGGGCGTTGGCCAAGGCCCGTTCCAGTGCCCCGACCAGTTGATCGGCGGAGGTCACCCGCTCCCCGTGGGCACCGAGAGCCTGGGCCATGGCCGCATAGTCGGAGTCGGCGAGAAGCGTGCCCACCACCCGCCCGCCGTAGTTGATCTCCTGGTCGAACCGCTCGATGTTCCAGGCCATGTTGTTGGACACGATGAACACGGCTCGTGCCCCGTGACGCACGGCCGTATCGACCTCCATGGCGTTGATGCCGAAGGCTCCGTCGCCGGTCACACAGATCACCTGGCGGTCGCGATGAGCCATCGCCGCGGCGTTGGCGAAGGGCACTCCAACCCCGAGGCATCCAAAAGCCCCGGCGTCGAGATAGGTCGAGGTGTCGAGACCGATACGGGCGAACGACAGGAAGTCCCCGCCGTCCGCGATGCCGATGTAGTCGGGCTCGGCGACCTCACGGATGGCGGCGAACACCGCCATCGGGTGCACCCGTCCGTCGTCGCCGGTTGTCGGCACCTCCCGATCGGCGCCGGCCGCGAGCCGCTCCCGATGTTTCGACCGGAGACCGTCGACCCACCCCGAGTCGACGTCGCCACCTCCACCGGCCCCGTTCAGCGCATCGGTCACCGCATCGAGCGTCGGACCGACCGACGCCAGGATCTCCGGGTCGCCCCGACGGTTGTCGATCAACTCCCCGGCCGTGTCGGCGATCCGCATGATGCGGGCGTCGCCGAACACCGCGGGCGATCCGAAGCCCAGCTGGTAGTCGAGCCGCCGGCCCAGTGTGATCACCAGATCGGCTTGGGTCATGGCCGCCGCCCGCACCGCTCCAACCACCGAGGGGTGCTCGGCCGGAATCAGGCCCCGGCTCTCCTGCGTGTCGAGATACACCGCCCCCGTGGCGTCGAGGAACCGTACCAACGCATCGCCCGATCCCACCGCACCCCGCCCCGAAACAACCAGGGGCCTGCGGGCGGCACGAACCGCGGCGACCGCAGAAGCCACCGCCTCGTCATCGGGAACCAGCCGACGAGGCGGTTTCGGGCCCAGCCAGTCGTCGAGCATCAGGTTGGGGGACACCGTCGTCCTCAAGACGTCGGTCGGAAACTCGATGTAGGAGGGACCCGGATCGCCCCCATAGCCCATGGCCCGGGTGATGGCCTCGTCGAGTTCCCGCAACGCCTGCTCGGGCACGCGGGCCGTGCGGGAGTAGCCGGTGACCGGGGCCATGATGGCGGCGTGGGCGATGTCCTGGAGCGGCCCCATGTTGGCCTGCGGCCGGGGTGGGCAGCCGCCGATCACCAACACCGACGCCCGAGCCAGGTGGGCGTTGGCCACGCCGGTCACGCAGTTGGTGACACCGGGTCCGGCGGTGGCCAGGCAGACACCCAACGTTCCCGTCAACTCGGCGTGAGCGTGCGCCATGTGCACGGCGGCCGCCTCGTGCCGGACGTCGACGATCTCCACCCCGGCTTTGGCCAGGAAATCCCAGATCGGTTGGATGTGCCCACCCTGTAGACCGAAAACGCGGGTCACCCCGCGCTGCACCAGCGAGCGGGCGATCCAGGCGGCCACGCTGTGCTCATCGGTGTTCAGGTCCTCGGCAACGAAGGGATCGGGGTTGCGGGTCACGACTCGGCTCCTCGGTCGGTGTGGGCATCGGTGTCGGCGTCGGTACCGATGTCGGCCGTGGCGGCGGCGGTGGCGGTGTCGGCGGCGGCACCGTGGTCGAACATCTCCCGCAGGCTGCGATGCAGGATCTTGCCGGTGGCGTTGCGGGGCATGTCGGCGGGCGACAGGAACTCGATGCGGCGGGGCCGTTTGTAGCCGGCCAGTCGACCCGAAGCCCATTCGACCAGGACCTCGGCGGTGGGCGAAGCCCCGGCCCGGGGAACGACGGCGGCGACGACCTGCTCACTCCACACCGGATCGTGCACGCCGAACACCGCCACGTCGGCCACGTCGGGATGCGACGCCAGCACCTGTTCGACCTCGGATGGGTACACGTTCTCACCCCCGGTGACGATCATGTTCTTCTTGCGGTCGATCAGCTCGACGAACCCGTCGCTGTTGCGGCGGGCGATGTCGCCGACACTCAGATACTCACCCCGCATGGCCTCGGCGGTCTTGTCGGGCCGCCCCCAGTAACCGTCGAACTGGTAGGGGCTCGACGAATACAGCTCGCCCGGTTCACCGTCGGGTACCTCGTCGCCATCGTCGTCGAGCATCCGGATCGGGGCCGACCCCACCACCTCCCGGCCGACCGTGCCGAGATGGTCGAACTGCTCGTGGGGATGCAGCATCGTCACCCAGCCGGCCTCGGTCGAACCATACAGCTCGTAGAGTCCGGCGTTCGGGAACATCTCCATGATCCGCTGTTTCGTTTCGACGAAGGCGGTGGCCGACGACACCAGCAGCTTTTCGACCGACGACGCATCGGAACGGCGGACCGGCGCGACGTCGGACAGCATCGAATAGTGGGTTGGCACGAGTGATGAGAACGTGGAACGGCCCAGCTCGGCCAGGCACAGCTCCGGATCGAAGCTGGGCCGCGAGAACACGGTGACGGGAGCACCTCGATAGAGAAAACTGACGAAGAAGTACAGCGAGTTGGCATGGCACATCGGCATCACCAACAACCCGACGTCGCCGGGGTGAAACCGGAACTCCAGCCCGGTGACAAGGGCCAGCATGGTGAGTCCCCGGTGGCTGCGGATCGCCCCCTTGGGGTGCCCGGTCGTGCCCGAGGTGTACATGAGGCAGGCGATGTCGTCGGGGCCGACCACCACCGACGGCTCCGACGGTGAGCCCCCGGCCAGCAGATCCTCGAAGCCCCGGTAACCGCCCGGCGTTGCCCGACCGTCGGATCCACCGAGGACGATGAAGCGATCGGCCGGCACCGACAGCTCCGACCGCACCCCCTCGACCGTCTCGACGAGGGCGTCCTCGACCATCATGGCGGCGGCTTCGCAGTCGTTGACGATGAACGCCACCTCCGGCCCGGTCAGCCGGAAGTTGATGGGCACGACCACGACACCCGCCTTGGCCGCCGCCGTGTAGATCTCGACCCACTCCAGACGGTTGTGAGCCAGAACGGCGAGCCGATCCCCTTTCGACAGTCCCAGCCCGACGAGGGCATTGGCCAGGCGACACGCCCGGTCGTTCCAGGCGCCGTAGGTCAGCGAACGGTCGAGATCACGAGCTCCGAGATCGCCGGAACGAACCCGGGCGTGGGTCGACAACACCTGCGCAATGGTGGGGAGAACCGGGAGAATCGTTGGCGACACCATCGCCGAAAATCATAGAACGCCGAAACTCGACGGGCCCACTTGGCTGCGGCGTGGCCCACCGCCCTCCCACGACCAACTTTTGCGGGTGAGCGACCCTCTTCGGGGTCAACTACCCGCAAAAGCAGGGTGCAGGTGGGTCACCAGCCCACAAAAGTTCGGGTCTGGAGCTACCGGGGCATCAACACTCGATACTGGCGGCGCTCCCACCGGAGTGGGAACATCGTCGGGTGCGACAACCCCCAACCAACCCCTTTCCCGCTCGGTCGTTCGGGGTGCTGTTGCATCCGACGTCGATCGCCGGCCCCGAGCCCATCGGCACACTCGGCGCCGAGGCCGAGGCGTGGGTCGACTGGCTGGCCGGCACCGGAGCCGGCGTCTGGCAGATCCTTCCGCTCACCTATCTTGGCGACGAGGACTCCCCCTACTTCAGTCCGTCGGCCTTCGCCGCGAACACCTGGCTGATCGATCTGCGGGACCTGGCCGACGCGGACCTGATCGATGAGGACGACCTCGACCTGCCGGATTCCGCCACCGGTCAACCCGTCGATTTCGAGGCGATGCGCGCGTGGAAACGTCCGCTGCTCGCCGCCGCCGCCGAGCGGTTCCTGGCCGACACGTCCCATCCGTGGCATCCCGAACACGACGACTTCGTGGCCACGGCGCCGTGGCTGCAGGACGCGTGCCACTTCTTCGCCCTCAAGCAGTCCACATCCGGGTCCCCCGATGCCGGATGGTGGGAGTGGGAGGAGCCGCTTCGGTGGCGGGAGCCCGACGCGCTGGCCAAGTCGGCGATGCAGCTGGCCGATGACATCGCCCGGGAGCGGGCCCTCCAGTTCTTCGTCGATCGTCAGTGGCGCGGCATCCGCCGCCGGGCCAACGCCAAGGGCATCACGGTGCTCGGCGACGTTCCGATCTACGTCTCCCCCGACTCGGTCGACGTGTGGGCCAACCAGCATCTGTTCCAGCTCGACACCGACGGTCGGCAGATCACCCAGGCCGGTGTGCCACCGGACTACTTCAGCAAGACCGGTCAGCTCTGGAAGAACCCCCTGTACCGGTGGCAGGTGATGGAGGCGGACGGCTTCTCGTGGTGGATCGATCGGCTCCGACGGACGCTCGAGCAGGTCGACGTCGTGCGCATCGATCACTTCCGGGCGCTGTCGGCCTACTGGTCCGTTCCGGCCGACGCCGACACCGCCACCGGCGGGCAGTGGGTACCCGGCCCCGGTCAGCCCTTCATCGACGCGCTCACCGAGGCGTTCCCCGATCTCCCCATCGTCGCCGAGGACCTCGGCGATCTGGACGACGACGTGCTCTCGCTTCGTGACGACAACGATCTCATCGGTATGCGGGTCCTCCAGTTCGGGTTCGATCGCCCGTCGGATCCCGAGGAGCCGAGCGTTCATCATCCCGACGAGATCGTGGAGCGCTCGATCGTCTACACCGGCACCCATGACAACGACACCCTGGCCGGTTGGTGGGACGGCCTGTCGCGGCGGCGTCGGACGAGAGTCCGGCGCGAAACCCGGATGCCGCCGCGGATTCGGACCGGTCGAGCGGTCCGCTGGCTGATCGGCGTGGCCATGCGAACCAAGGCGGCGGTCGCCGTGGTGCCATGTCAGGATCTCCTCGCACTCGGTAGCGAAGCCCGGATGAACACACCGGCGACCGACGGCGTCAACTGGCGCTGGCGGATGCCGCCCGGCAGTCTGACCCGCCCGCTGGCGGCCGGGCTCCGCCAGTTGGCCGAGGACACCGACAGGATTGCGAACGAGACCGAGCCGGATGACGAATGACGACCCGGCATCGAGTTGCCATCAACCGGTGGGGGGCCATCGCGGCCGGACCGGCACTCGCAGCAACGATGATCGTCGCATGCACGTCCGCATCGAGCGTCGATACCGACGAACAGGGTTCCGGCCGCTCCGAGGCCATCGCCACGTCGACCGCCACCGACGACGAGCCGTCGACGACGACCTCCGTCCCCGCCATCGAACCGACGTCGACGACGGCCACCGACTCCACGACGGTGGCCAACGACGATGAGGCGGCGGGCGGGTGCGACCTCGGACCGGTCCCGTCCAGCGCCGGACTCGATCCGTTCTACACCCAGGGCTGCCGGATCGACGGCTTCTGGGTCGTGGCCAACGAGGTGGTCGACCCCGAGGCGATCGCCCGGGCCGCCGAAACCGTGGAACGCATCTTCGCCACCGACCAACGTCTGGCCCCCACCCTCGCCGCCAGCGGGATTCGCCTCGGGCTGATCGGCCGCAACCAGCGGACGACGGAGATGCCGGAGTACCGCGATCTCGACGAGGTGTTCCCGGAGACCGACTGGGACACGCGGGCTCGCGGCCTTGGGGCGACGTTCGAACGTCCACTGGTGTCGGCCGGCGAGGAGAACGTGCTCTGCCTGCCGGATGATCGCTACCGGGGCGAGGACATCTTGCTCCACGAGTTCTCCCATGTCCTCCACCAGTTCGGTTTCAGCACCATCGACCCCGACTTCGACGGCGAGCTGTTCGCCGCCTACCAGCAGGCCATCACCGACGGGACATGGGACGACACCTACGCCGCAACCGACGCCGCCGAGTACTGGGCCGAAGGCGTCCAGAGCTACCTCGGTCGCAATCTCACCTCGGAACCGGCCGACGGGATCCACGGCCCCATCGACACCAAAGCCGAACTGGAGGCGGCCGACCCCGCACTCTTCGATCTCATCGATCGATGGCTCGGCACGGTCGAGCTGCCACCCCAGTGCGGATGACCGAACCGGGTGGGCCGGTCGAGGGCGATCAACCTGGCCCGTCGTCGTGATGTAGGCATCGATCGGCAGCGGCCCGGACCCGGCCGATGGGGATCATGCGCACCTGGATCAACGGCGACTCCGCCATCGAGGTGAAGCTGTTGTCCATGCCGGCGGTCGCCCACGAGGTTGGGTCGAAAGCCCCACGGTCAGGCTGGGTGCCGCCACCCAACGCGTCCCGTGCCGAATGGCCCACACCGCTAAAGAATGTTGCCCCATGACGCCGATGCAAGATCCATGTTAGACGAGGGTCGACGCAACGAACGTGGTGCCGCCGTTGTCGAAGCCGCGTTCGTGCTGCCGTTTCTCGTCATGTTCTTTGCCGCCATCGTCGATTTCGGGTTCATCCTGAATGACCTGCAGCATGTCAACAACGCCACCTTCCGGGCGGTCCGGGAGTTGTCGGTCGACGAGTACAGCGGCGCCGGCGGTTGTGTGTCCGACCCGGTCAACGCCCCCGATACCGAGAAGCTCGTCTGCATGGTTCGCAACTTCTCCGGCCGCCCCGCATCGGAAACCTACGTTCGGGTCATACCGCCCGCGTCGATGACCAGCGGTGAGCAGGTTCTCGTCTGTCTCACCACCCGCTCCCGCAGCATCACCGGCATGGCCGAACCCCTGTCCGGCCAGATCTGGCTCAAGAGTGCACGCCACGTGCGCATCGAGTCCGACGAGGTCGATGTTGTCTCACACTCCGACTCGTTACCCGCCGGAACGGACTGGACCTGGTGCTCCTGATACATTCTCGATATCGATACGGTCGCGCCGGCGGCCAGGAGGACGAGCGGGCCGGCGAACGGGGCGTCATCCTCCTGATGACCGGGATGCTGATGATCTTCCTGTTGACGGTCGCGGCGTTTGCCATCGATCTCGGAAACGTCCGGCAACGTCAAGTCGACCTCCAGGGTGCGGTCGACCTGGCGGCCCTCGCAGGAGCACAGGACCTGCCGAACAGCCTGGGTGCGACCATATCGGCCCTCGACTCCGCCGAACTGAACATCGGTCTACCCCGAAGCGCCTGGGTCGGATGCAGCGACGCCGAGGCACTGGTCAACGTCGTGGTACTTCCCGACACGACCGGCTCGAACTGCATCTCGTTCAATCAGGACTACACCATCATCCGTGTCACCTTGCCCGAACAGTCGGTGCGGACGTTCTTCGGTGGCGTGATCGGCGTCGACGAGCTCACCGTCACCACCTCGGCGGAGGCCGCCGCCATCGTCGCCCGCTCCGGCACGATCATTCCGGCAACGGTCAGCGCGGCCGTCGACCCGGGTCTCCGATGTGTCGAAACCAGCGGGGCCAACACCGGCTGCCCCACCCACGTCGACGGGTTCTTCGGCACCATCCACAGCCCCCGGAACCACTACTACAAGCCGACGACCGGCAACCTCGACGGCGCCGCCCAGGCGCTCAACTTCGCCATGAACCTCGACCACGAGGTGGTCCCCTACAAGACCGGCGACGTCGCCGTCTGCGACGGAACGATCTGGAGCCCCTGCACCGACACGAGCACCAACACCGGCAATCCGACGCCGAACCACCTGGTCATCAGCACCGGCAACGACGTTCCTCCGGTCACCGAGGGGCTGGTCACCGGGGGCACGACGAACACGAGTGACTTTGGAAACATCACCTTCTGCGGCCGGTTGACCCGGCCCGACTTCACCTCCGTCAACTCGCTCGACCCGCTCCCGGGAGCATGCGCCACGCCCAGTGAGCCGACGATCGATCACATCGGCCACACCATCAGCGGTCGTCACATCTATCACTGGATGACGCCCGACGCCCGAGCGCTCTTCTACCCCGAGCTGAACGTTCCGTCCGACACGATGGAGCCTGCTCTCACCGACAACATCTATCACACCGGTGATACGCGGCTGAAGTGCTTCATGGAGGGCTACCGGCTGGACACGTCGACCGGCCAGGAGACCATTCCGGACTGCACGGCAGTCGGCCTCACCCTGCCGAGCGACGGCACCCTGGAGTACCAGAGCACCTGGACGGCAGGGTACAGCTCGTATCTCGACCCGGGTTCACCCGCCTGGGGCGACCCGTGGGTCGAGCCGACGGGCGACGGCACCGAAACGAACGGCGATTTTCAGATGAACGCCGGGGCGATCGTCATCAGGAAGATGGCCGGGTCGACCGAGAGCGTGCAGCGCACGATCAACCTGCCGGCCGGCACCGACGTCATCCACGTCAAGGGCGACATCGACGTCTCCGACTCCAACAGCTTCGCCCTGGAATACTCGTTCGACGACACGACCTGGGAGACCGTCGTCGCCATCGACAGTCCCGGCCTCATCACCCATGACGTCACCATTGACACCGGTGGTGCCTCCGCCGTGTATCTGCGCTACCGCCGGACCATCGATCAGAACGGCGTGCAGGGCGAAATGCGGGGTTCGGCCCTGACCATCGACACCTACCGCCGCACGTCGCCTGCCAGCGGACCGGTCATGGACCCGATCTTCGAACCGGACATGCTGACCGACGTTCGCTTCGCCACGATTCCGATCATCGTCGACTGGCCGGCCAGTGGCACGAAGGCCAGCCCGGTCACCGGGTTCTGGTACGCCTACATCTACGACCTCTACGGCAACAACACCAAGGTTCAGGCCTTCGACGCCTGGGTGTTCGATCCGTCACTGGCCGGCCACGACCGCAGGACGGCGTTCGCCGGCTACGGCTTCGACCTCAACGCCTTCATCCGCCTCGAACGGTAGCTCGACAGGACCGTGCCCGATCGGCCGATCGGCGAATCAGCCGATCAGCACTGCGGCCAGGACGAGGCCCCGGAGTGTCCAGGCGACCGTGCGGATCCAGTTGGTCGCGCACAGGCGATCGGCGGCTTCGTCATCGACGCCCTCGGCCAGGCGGCTGTGCAGTGGTACCTGGATCAGCACCGTCGACGCCAGTGCCACGCCGAGGAGCGCGGCAGCCGCCCACGCGGACACGATGCCCATCGTGTCGGGGCGGCTCACCAACAGGATCAACGCCGTGACGCCCTCCACCGCCATCAGCGGTCCAACCACAAACGAGATACGGCGCTGGTGGAATGCCGCGGCCGTCGCCGGCGAAGCCTGCGACCATCCGACGAGCATCGGGTAGTGAACCAGTTGGACCATCCAGATGAGGCCAACCATCGCCCAGGTGGCCGCCGCCCCGGCGACGAGCACGGTCATTAGGCGAACGCCTCGCTCGGCAGTTCGGTGACCCGGTCGGACACGATGGCCTCACAGATCCGGGCGGCCACGGCGGTGGGGGCGAGACCTTCGGGGAACGACGGCGCCCGGCCCTCGATGGCTCGGTCGGCCAGCCCGGTTTCGGTGTGGGGCGGGCGGGCGTCGATGACGCGGATCCTACGACGGCGTGCCTCCCGAAGGAGGGCCTCGTCGAAGGACCGGACCGCGGCCTTCGACGCGCCGTAGGCGGCCATGCCGGGCAGGTTCTTCTCGGCGATCACGCCGGAGATGTTCACCAGGACGCCGCCTTCACCCATCACTCCCAGGGCGGCGCGGGCCAACATGATCGGCACGAAGGTGTTGGTCAGGAACAGCTCCTCCATGGCGTCGACCGACAGCTCGTCGACCGGCCCGAACGCGACAACGCCCACCGCGTTGACCACCACATCGAGTCGTCCGCCACCGTGGGCGACCGCGGCGTCGACCGCAGCCTGGCAGGCGGCGGCGGTGCGAAGATCGAGGGCCACGGTGTGACCGTCGACCTCGAGGGCCGACAACGGGTCGGCTCGGCGGGCGACCAGCGTCAGCCTGGCTCCCCGGGCGGCCAGATCGGCGGCGATGGCGGAGCCCAGTCCCCCGGTGGCGCCGGCGATCAGGACCGACCGGCCTTCCATGTCGATGTGCTGTTCGGTCATGTTCGGTCCTTTCCTGCCGGTGCCGGCGTTTCGATCCGTTGGATCCAGGGGATGGTCACATCCACCTCGGGCGCATACAGGGCGTGGATCGGGCCCTCGGGGGCAGGCAGTCCGGCCGCCTGGACGACATCCTGGTGAACGTCGTGGCGGTCGATCCGGTGCAGCGGCCAGCGCTGATGGTGGACCCGGCCGTAGAGCAACCGCTTTCCCCGGGCGGTCAGCAGCGCCCAGCGGGCGCTGAGGAAGTGATCCAGCTCGCTCTCCTCGGCCGCTGGAATCGCATCGCCGACGGTGAATCGGATGTCGGCCGAGGGACGGTTTCCCGGGCGGGCACCCGGCCAGCGGCGGCGCAGGTGATAACGGTGGTGGGAGCCATGGCTGATGTGTTCGGCGGCCGACCAGCAGTACGGGAGGGCGAACACGCTCCTGGCAACGGCGACGATGGCGGCTCGGGGCACGTCGAGCGAGAAGAACCAGACGGCACGGCGGCCGGACGGATCCACCACGTAGGTTCGGACGTTGATCTCGATGAAGGTTCCCAGCCAGGGAACCGGGGGCGTCGGCCCGATCTCGACATCACGCATCACGAACGGGATCAGTCCGACCCAGGCGCTGCCGTCGAACGTGTCGACGGTGACGCCCGGCGGCAGGAGGGCCTGGACGTCGGCCGGGTCGTAACGCCAGTGGAAGTAGGCGAGTTCGCACCATCGCTGCTGCATGACCGGCCGACGATCGAGCGGCGGGGGATCAGCCGTCACCGGCTCCACGGCGAACGGTTCACCGGCCATCATCACGTGAGCCCGGCGAGCACGGCCTCGCCACAACGCCGTCCGGAGTACAGAGCCCCCTGGATGGAGCCGGTGTCGCGGTGGTCGCCGCACACGAAGAGACCGTCACCCAGCGCCACCCGCTGTTTCGGCGAGAACGGCGGGCGCTGGTCGGGCTGGCCGTGGCTGATGGTGTCGGTCCGCAGATGCCGCCACCGGTCGACGCCGTCACCCCAGATCGAGCGCAGCTGCCGCCGAACCGCCGTTTCCGCGTCGGGGTCGAAAACACCGGGACAGGCGGCGGCGATGACCGACGATCCGGTCGGAGCATACGACGGCGCCACCTCGCTCATGACGGCCACATTCAACGCCGGACCGTGACCGGTGCCGTCGAGCACGATGAAGCCGTCACACGAGGGCGGGGACGGCGTGGCAAACCACACGCAGGTGGCCGGGTTCGAGCCGACCGTCGGGAGGTCCAGAAGCTCGGCCGCCACCGGACCCTCTGTCGCGACCACCACCCGCTCGGCCTTCACGCGGCGACCGCCGGCCACGATCACCGCGCCGGCCTCGATGCTGGTGACCGGGCTGTGGAGCCGGATCGTGTCGGGCGGCAGCGCTGCGGCCATCTGGGCCGGAATCGCCCCCATTCCGTCCGCCGGGACGGCGGCATCACCGGTGAGGAGGCTCTTGAGCACCACATCGAACATCCGCCGGCTCGTGGACAGCGACGGATCCAGCTGGATGCCGCCCACCAACGGCCGGAAGAACCGCTCGACCATCGCCTCGCTGAACCCCTCGTCGCGGAGGGCGTCGATCGTCGGGATGTCGTCACCCCGAAGCAGGTCCGGTGCCGGTGTTCTGGTCAACCGGAGACGCTGGCGAAGGATCCGCGCCTTGTCGAGCAGCGAACCGACGGGGGCGGTGGCCGACGACGGCAACGTGCGAGGCCGTCGGAGCGGATCACCGAGGAGGTGAAGTCGGTCTCCGAGCCACACGAGACCACCCGGTTCGAATCGCCGGAGACGAAGCGCGGCGACGTCGAGCTGACGATCGAGCTCCGGGTAGGCGGTCAGCAGCACCTGGAACCCGCGGTCGAGGCGATGGCCGTCGATCTCGTCGGTACGGACCCGCCCGCCGACGCCGTCGGACGCCTCCAGAACCACAACGTCACGCCCGGCGCGATGCAGCACCCGGGCCGCCGCCAGTCCGGCCAACCCCGCGCCGACGACCACCACCTCGGCCTCCTCGGGCAGGGGAGCGACGGAATCCGGTGAGGGTGGGGAGGCGGTCACGAAAGAGGGTTCGTAGCGAACGGGCCGACAGATGCGGTTGAGGCGCATCCGTGTCGATCCCGGTCACCGCGAGCAGGCGGAGCCGACCGATCTCGAGGCTGCACTCGACCGGTTCCGGACGGCGGCGAGACCGGGGCGGTGGAGACGGACGAACCCATGGCGAATGTCTAGCCGAAGGCGGGGGCAGGGGCAACCGTGGTCCCACCCGGCAGGCCCGGCCGATGGGACCGTGGCCGTGATCCACAAGCGGGCCGACCGGTTGCTGTTGGAGCACGCGGGCCAGCGGGTCGGGTGCAGCAGATCGACGAGGATCGGCTGCTGTCGTCGGTCCCCAACGGTTCGGTGGTGACCATGATGCACGGACGCGCTGTCTCGACACGGCCAATGGCGCCTAACCAGCGCAGGTCAGGCCGTCGAGGTGGCGGTGTCGGGACCGGACGGGTTCGCGCCCGAGGCTCCGCTCTCGACGACGGTCACGATCTTCGACGTCAGGTACGCCGGCCCCACGAACGTGGCGAACGAGGCATCAGCGGCGTCGCGCCCGTAGCCGATGCGGACCAGCCGGTCGACGGGCGCCATGCCGGTCGGATCGAACAGCCACCAGTCACCGCTCAGATACGCCTCGAAGAAACCGTGAAAATCCTGCGGTTTGACGCCGATACCGTAGCCCGACACGTACCGGGCCGGGATGCCGAGGGCCCGGCACAGCGAGATGGCGACATGGGCGAAGTCGCGGCAGACGCCGACCCGCTGCACCAGAACGTCGACCGCCGAGGTGGTGCCGTCGGTGGTGCCCGGCTGGTAGAGGATCTGTGAGCCGACCCAGTCGTTGACGGCCTGAACCGTGGCGTACCCCGGTTCGATGCCGCCGAACAGACGGGCGGCCAGACCGGCGAGGGTGTCGGACTCGCAGTAGCGGCTTGGATTGACGAACGGGAGGAGGTCGGCGGGAATGTCGGCGAAGCTCGTCTGACGGAGATCCTCCGTCTGGTCGCTTCGAGGGTGGACGGCGGCGGTGGCGTCGTAGGTGAGCGTGACGTGACCGACGGAGGCGTCGAACCGGATCAACTGATGGGATCCGCCTTCACCATAGGGTTCGATGGTGTAGTCGAGTTCGGGTGCGACCGTGATCCTCTCGTCGATCAGCTGTTGCCTGGCGGTTCGGGCGGCGGCCACGGCGAAGGCGAAGGAGGCGTCGCCACCGACGTCGTAGTCGAGTTCGGCGTGAACCACGATGGTGGCGGATCCGGTGGGCTTCGAGTTGGTCACGATGTGGTCGTTTCGGTTGAGTCGGGAGCGGTCTGCCACAGCACGTCGGCCCAGTCCGAGGGCAGCGTGCGAACCGCGGTGGCCAGCTGATGGGTCCACCACGAGTGGGCGGCCGCCAGGTCCTCGCCGTCGAAACGGGCCCGGCGGAACTCCTCGTCGGCGAGACCCATGATCCCGACGTCGATGGGGAAGTCGACATCGTTGACGCTGGCCCGTGTGGCATCGAAGGCCAGGTAGGCGAGCGAGAGGGCATCGGCCAGCGGCGTGTCGAAATGGAGGAGACGATCGAGAATCGGCTTGCCGTAGGAGGACCGGCCGATGATGACATAGGGCGCTTCGGGCGCGACACTCACCCAGTTCCCCTCGGGGTAGAGGTGGATCACCTGGGGCACCGAATCGTGTTCGAGGCGACCGGCGATGATGGCATTGACGTTGAACGACAGCCCACTGCCGGCCAGACTCTCGCCGTCCTCGGCCTTGACGCGCTTGAGTTCGTCGCCCAGCGCAGAGGCCAGCTCGTGGAGGCGGTCGACCTTGATACCGCCCTCGGTGATGCCGTCCTCCAGACGGGTGACGGCCTTGTCCCGCACCGACCGAAGACCCGACGTCATCACCACCGCAGCGCCGTTGTCGACCGGCAGGTGCGACAGTTTGAACTTCTTCGAAACCGAGGAACCACGCACGATCTGCGTGTCGGCCAGGGCGACCACACCGTCGACGACTCGGAGAGCGATGCAAAAGGTCATGGGGTCAATCGTTACCCCGCGGCGTTCCATCCCCAACCTCGATGGCCAAGAAGCCGGGAGACGTGGTCGATGACTCGGCACTCGATGACTCGGCACTCGATGACTCGGCACTCGATGACTCAGCACTCGATGACATTGACGGCGAGGCCGCCTCGGGAGGTCTCCTTGTACTTCTTCTTCATGTCGCGGCCCGTGTCGCGCATCGTCTTGATCGCCTTGTCGAGGCTGACCTTGTGGCTGCCGTCGCCGTGCATGGCCAGACGGGCGGCGTTGACCGCCTTGACCGAGGCCATGGCGTTGCGCTCGATGCACGGAATCTGGACCAGACCGCCAACCGGGTCGCAGGTGAGCCCGAGGTTGTGCTCGATGCCGACCTCGGCTGCGTTCTCCACCTGAGCGGGTGTGCCGCCAAGGCGTTCGCACAGCGCCCCGGCTGCCATCGAACAGGCCGACCCGACCTCACCCTGGCAACCGACCTCGGCGCCGGAGATCGAGGCGTTGGTCTTGAACAGGATGCCGATCGCCGCCGCGGTCAGGAGGAACCGGGTGATGCCGTCGTCGTCGGCACCGGGAACGAACCTCACGTAGTAGTGGAGGACCGCCGGGATGATCCCGGCCGCACCGTTGGTGGGAGCCGTGACCACCCGGCCGCCTGCGGCGTTCTCCTCGTTGACGGCCAGTGCGTAGAGGTTCACGAAGTCCATGATGTGAAGCGGGTCATTGCCGGTGGGCGGCTCCGCCAGGCGGCGATACAGTCCCGGCGCCCGGCGGGGCACCCGGAGGCCGCCGGGAAGGACGCCCTCGGTGCTACAGCCGGCCTCGACACACTCCGCCATGACCCGCCAGCGCTCCAGCATGCCGTCGCGCACCTCGGCCTCGGTGCGCCACGCCTGCTCGTTGGCCAGCATCACATCACTGATCGACAGACCATGTTCAGCGCAGATGGCCAGCAGCTCCTCGCCCGAACTGAACGGATAACGCACAGGCGTGTCGTCGGCGACGATACTGGACTCGAGACCGTCGACCTGTTCGTCGACGGTCTCGTCGACCACGAACCCACCGCCCACCGAATAGTAGGTGCGCTGCCGTATCCCACGTCCGTCGGCCCCGAACGCGGCGAACGTCATGCCGTTGGGATGTCCGGGCAGCGAGGTACGCAGGTGAAGGACCACGTCGTCGGCGGAGTAGGCGATCTCCTGACGGCCCAGAAGATGGAGTCGACCCTCGGTGGCCATGGCCTCGACCCGGGCCGCGACCGTGGTGGTGTCGACGGTCGCCGGGTCCTCGCCCTCGAGTCCGAGTAACACCGCCTGCGGCGTGCCGTGGCCCTTCCCGGTGGCACCGAGCGAGCCGTAGAGGTTGACCTCCACCCGGGCCACGTCGGCCAGCAACCCGTCGTCATCCAACCCGGTCACGAACAGGTTGGCGGCCCGCATCGGCCCGACCGTGTGCGAGGACGACGGCCCGATCCCCACCGAATACAGATCAAAGGCGCTGAGAGTCATGGTCCATTCTGCCAACGACTGGACGTCCCCCCGCACTCGATCATCCCCGGCGGGGCCGTCTTGATGATCGGCTGGATGTGGTGGGTGCCGTCGGCGGGGGCGATACCCCACGGTCGGCTCGGATCCTTCCGGTCTGTAACTCGTCGGCCTCGGGTCCGGCACGATGGCGTAGTGAGTACGGTGAACCGAACAGATCCGGAAGGGGACGACCATGGCCGACGAAGCGGCGATCGACAAACGGGTGACGGAGGCGATCGACTTGGCGTTGACCGCCAGAGATCGGGCCTACTCTCCGTACTCCGACTTCCCGATGGGAGCGGGTGCGGTCGACGAGGCAGGCCGGTCGGTCTCGGGTGCGCTCGTCGAGAACGTGTCGCTGGGTCTGGCCATGTGCGCCGAGCGGGTCGCCTTGTTCTCCGCCGTCAACGAAAGGGTGAAGCCGGTGGTGCTGGCACTTGCGTCTCGTCGCACCGACGGTGAGTTGACGTTCCCGTGCGGCGCCTGCCTCCAGGTCGCGCTCGAGCTGACCGGTCCGGAACTGCTGGTTGTGGCGGTCGATCCCGACGGTGTCAGCGATCGAGCCCGCCTCGGTGATCTCATCACCCGGGGGCCGCAGCGCCACCACTTCGAGCCCGCCGGCGGCGAGTGACAACCGGCGCACGCCCGGTTTGGCGGCCGGCTGCAGCGGGTATCGTCGATCCATGGCCAGATATGTTGTGCACGTCCGAACCCCACTCGATCAGACGACCGCCTTCGACTACATGGCCGACCTGACGAACTTCGAGGGATGGGACCCCGGTGTTCTCGAGGTCGAGCAGGTCGAAGGTACGGCTCCGGAGCTCGGCGCCGAATACGACGTGACCGTGCGGGCCGTGCCGAAACCGATGGTGCTGCGCTACCGGCTCATCACCTTCGAACCCCATGGGCTCGTTGTTGCCCGGGCCGAAAGCAGGCTGCTCACGTCACTCGATCGCATCACGGTCGACGCCGACGACGAGGGCACAACCGTCACCTACGACGCCGAACTCACCCTGAGCGGACCGCTGGCACTCGCCGACCCGCTCCTCGGAATCGCCTTCCAGCGGATCGGTGATCGAGCGGCGGCCGGTCTGGTGGAAGCCCTGAACGGCACGCGAGTCGAGTGGCCCGCTTCCTAGGAGCCGATCGCCGGTGAGGCGCCCGGCGGCGCCGCAGCCGAACACCGCTCCCGACAGTGCACACCGACAAAGGACCGTGTTGGTATGAATCTGAATGATCTTTCCGTCGGCCGCACCGCCGGTGCCATCGTCGACACACTGCTCGAAGCGCCGATCGTGCCGAGCTTCACCCGGGTCGGCTACGAGACCCGTAAACGGCTCGACGACTGGACCGACCTGTCGGATTACGAGCTGTCGGGTCGCACCATGGTCGTCACCGGCGCCACCTCCGGGTTGGGTCGGGCGGCGGCCGAGCAGCTGGCCCGCTGCGGGGCGACGCTGGTCCTGGTGGGACGCAGCGCCGAACGCAATCAGGCCGTCGTCGACGAGCTGATCGCCACGACGGGCAACGGCGACATCTCCCAGGTCGCGGCCGACATGGGCCGCCACGACGAGGTTCGGGCGCTGGCCGATCGGATCCTGAGCGATCACGACCGTCTCGATGTGCTCATCCACAACGCCGGCGCCCTCACCAACGAACGGGAGAACGCCCCCGACGGCACCGAAGCGACGGTGGCCGCCCAGGTCGTCGGCCCCTTCCTGCTCACCACGCTGGTGCTGGACCGGCTGATCGCGTCGAGTCCGTCCCGCGTGCTGACCATGTCATCCGGAGGGATGTACTCGTCGGGTCTGACCGTCAACAAACTGGAGATGCCGGCCGACGACTACCGGGGCGCCGAGCAGTACGCCCGGGCCAAACGGGCCCAGGTCACGCTGAACGAGATGTGGGCCGAACGATTCGGCGGGCAGGGCGTGCATTTCCACGCCCTCCACCCCGGCTGGGCCGACACCCCGGGGGTCGAGCAGTCACTGCCGACGTTCTCCAAGGTCGTCGGTCCGCTGCTGCGAACCCCGGAGCAGGGTGCCGACACGCTGGTTTGGCTCGCCGCGGATGACCGGGCACTCACCGGCAACGGTGAGTTCTGGCTCGACCGACGCGTCCGCCCGGTCCACAAGCTCCGGACGACCCGCCGGACCGACACCCCCGATCGGCGGCGGCAACTGTGGGAGTGGGTGGTCGAGCGAAGCGGGGTGGATCCGGGCGACAGAACCGGCTGATGAGCGGTCCGTCCCGCTCGGTGGTCGTCTTCGGCGACCAGCTGAACCGTCGAATCGGTGCACTGGCCGACAACGGCCACGGCGACGCCGCCGATCCGGACACCACCCGGATCCTGCTCGTCGAGAGCGAGGAACTGCTGGCGGCCGGTCGGCACCGTCAGCGCAACCACCTCGTCGTGACCGCCATGCGTCGCTTCGGTGACGAGCTGGCCGACGCCGGGTTCGAGGTCGACCGACGGCGGTCCGCCACCATGCGGGCGGGGATCGAGGACCACTGGGCCGAGTTCGGGCCCGACGAGCTCGTCGCCACCGAACCGAACTCCCGCCGAGGCCGGGCATTGTGTCGGGACCTCGGGATCGAGTTGCGGCCGAGCAACCAGTTCCTCTGCCATCACGCCGAGTTCGCCGACTGGGCCGCCGACCGCTCGACCATGAAACTTGAGGACTTCTACCGCTGGAACCGGGCCCGCCTCGGCTACCTGATGGACGGCGAGGGCGACGGTGACAAGGATCGGGCGAAACCGGTCGAGGGCCGCTGGAACTTCGATCACGACAACCGGGAACCGCCGCCCGACGACCCGTCGATCTTCGCCTCGCCGCCCACCTCCCGTCTCGACGACATCGACGACGAGGTGCTGGAATCGCTGCCTGAGACGCACGGCGCCGACCCGGTCGGCATCTGGCCGACCTCGCGCCGGGCGGCACTCGCCCGCCTCGACCACTTCCTCGACCACAACCTCGAACACTTCGGACGCTACGAGGACGCCATGACCTCGAAGTCGTGGCATCTCGCCCACTCGATGCTCAGCCCGGCGCTCAACATCGGGCTGCTCATGCCCGACGACGTGTGCGACGCGGTCGAGGAGCGCTACCGCGACGGTCGGGTTCCGATCAACTCGGCCGAGGGCATCATCCGTCAGATCATCGGCTGGCGGGAGTACGTGTGGGGCCTCTACTGGCTGTGGCCGGACCACGCCGACTCGAACGCGTTGAACCACCGGCGGGAGCTGCCGCCGATGTTCACCGGTGAGGCCTCCACCGACATGGCGTGCCTGGCCGACACCTTCGCCGGTCTCGACGAGCGGGCCTGGGTTCATCACATCCCGCGGCTCATGCTGCTGTCGAACATGGCCAACCTCTACGGCATCCACCCTCGTCGGGTGATGGACTGGATGTCGGACCGTTACATCGATGCCGCCGAGTGGGTCATGGTGCCGAACGTGATGGGCATGGCGCTGTGGGCCGACGGAGGCCGCGTGGCCACCAAGCCGTATGTGTCGGGTGGGGCCTACATCAACCGGATGAGCGACTACTGCTCATCGTGTCGCTACAACCCCCGCAACCGCACGGGTGACGACGCCTGCCCGTTCACCACGCTGTACTGGGATTTCATGGCCCGCCACCGCGACCGGCTCGCCGGCAACAACCGGATGGCCCGCCCACTGGCCAACCTCGATCGTCTCTCCGATCTCGACGACGTGCGTGCTCAGGCCGAACGCACCATCCGCGCCATCCGCGACGGCCGCGCCTGACAGCCGCTCACGACCACAACACGTTCTGGCTCCGTGACCACCGATTATTGGGTGATGACGGAGCCAGAACGGTATGGGGAGAGGTTTGCGGGAGCCGGGACCTGGTCTTGCTAGCCGGCCTCGACGGCGCCGATGTCGCAGCCCGCTCCCTGCGGTCGGGCCACGCCCCGCTGGTCGGTGGCCGGGCAGGCGCCGGCCAGGGCGGCGTCGATCGCCGGGCTACCGGCGGACGGCAGGTGGGTGAGCGTCGAACCGCCGTTGTCGGCCAGCGGACCGAGCAGGGCGTCGGTGTTGGGCTGGTCACCGGTGGCGGTCAGGAAACACGATCCGTCGGTGTCGATGTTGCCACCGGCCGACGTGATCACCGCGGCTCCTCCGCCCTCGGCGAAGCAGGCCAGGGCGCCGTCGCGGCCGCCCATGATGCTGTTGGTCAGCGTCATGTCGGCCGGGGCGCCGAAGGTGGCAACCACCACACCCGACGCAGTGCCCGCCGGGGCGATGTTGTCGACGATCGTCGAGTTGGTGACGACGAGCGAGCCGTCGGTGTGGAAGATACCGCCGCCGTGCCAGGCAGATGACGTGTTACCGCTGATCGTCGAGTTGACGACCGTTGTCGTGCCCAGCGAGCGAATGCCGCCGGCCACATCACCGGTCACGTTGCCCGAGATCGTCGAGCCCTCGACGGTCAACGTCGAGCCGAAGAAGCCGTAGACACCGGCGCCGGGCTGGTTGGGGCTGGTATTGTCACTGACCGTCGAGTCGCGGAGCACCATCGTCGCTCCCTCACCGTTGTAGATGCCACCACCGCCAAAGGCGAAGTTGGGTGGACCGGCGGCGTTGACCGTGTTGCCTGTCACCACCACGTTCTCCAGCGTCAGGTTGCCGAGGTTGAGGATGCCACCGCCCTGGGGCGCGGCCGCCCCATCGGTGACGGTGAGACCGCGCACGGTCACGGAAGCGCCGGGTTCGACGAGCAGCACCCGATCAACCCCCGAACCGCTCAGCACCAGGCCGGGGGCAGCCGAAGCGTCGATGGTCATCGACCGGGTGGCCGTGAGCTGCTGGGACAGCGCCACCGTGGCGCCGGCCAGCGACGGATCGACCGTGATCGTGCCGCCGTCGGCGATGGCGGCCATGGCCGCCCGCAGTGACCCCTCTCCGGAATCGGCCGCCGACGTCACCGTCAACTCGGTCGGCGGCGGCACCGGCACCCGCTCGACCAGGTCGATTCGGTAGGTGCCTGACACCTCGGCCGGGAAGCTGAAGCCGTAGCCGTTGACCTCGGTCAAGGTCAAACCGTCATCGGGAGCCCCCGCCGGCTGTTCGGCGCTGCGAACCAGCTCGGTGACCGGGATCGACACCCGCGTCCAGCCCTCGGTGTCGTCGATGAACGACGCCTCGAACCGCTCGGCCGTGTCGGGGGCCTGATAGACCCTGACGTAGTCGACCAGCATCGACTGGGGCGCCGTGAAGTCCGCGCCCACCGGGCCACCGAAATTGCCGCCGATGGCCACGTTGAGCAGGAGGAAGAACGGCTTCTCGAACACCCACGGGTTGGGTGCCACATCGGCCGGGGTGGCCTGGTGGTACTGGATACCGTCGACGTACCAGGTGATCAGGTCCGGCTCCCACTCCACGGTGAAGGTGTGGTAGCTGCCGAACACCGGCTCACCGAAGTCGTAGATACCGCCGAAGCTGCCGCCGCCGCTGTAGCCGGGACCATGGATCGTGCCGAAGATCTCGTTGGGCAGACGGCCGACGAACTCCATGAAGTCGATCTCACCGGCGGCCGGCCACGGAGTGCGGGTGATGTCGGTGCCGAGGCTCCAGAAAGCGGGCCAGATGCCCTGGCCCTGGGGAACCAGCAGCCGGGATTCGATCCGCCCGTAGGCGAACTCGGCCCGGTCGAGCGAGATCAGGCGAGCCGACTCGTACTCGCACGGCCCGTAGTAGCACTCGCGTCCGGCGTCGGCCGCGTCGAGGGTGATGGCGAGATTGCCGTCACCGTCGTGGGCGACGTTGTCGGGATCGTCGGTGTAGTACTGGAGCTCCTCGTTACCCCAGCCGTTCTTGCCGTCCGGCGTGACGTCGCCGATCTCGAAGCCCCAATTGTCGGGGTTCGGAGGCGTGCCGGCCGCGGCGTTGAACTCGTCGGCCCAGGAGAGGGTCCAGCCACTTGGCCCGGGGTCGGGGGCGGCGTTGTCCTTCACGATGAGCGTGACCGGTTCACCGCTGCCGGTGCCCTCGAACCAGAAGTCGACCGATTCGGTGTCGCTCCAATCCTCGGCCAGCGGGAAGTCGCGGGTCATCGTCGGCCGAGCCGGGGCAAGGCCGACGCCGGCCGCGACGGCGGCTTCGTAGGCGGCTTCCCAGGCCTGGCGGTAACGGACGATGGCCCGATCCACCCGGCCGGCGGCGGCTGCGGCATCTCCCTGAGCCAGACGGGCGTAGGCCAGCGACAGATCAGCCGTCGGCACCCCGTTGGCCTCCGCTCGGGCGATGCCGTCGGCCGCCAGCCCGGCTGCGAGCGAGACCAGATCATCGACGATCGAGTCCACCTCGTCGCCGAGCGCACCGTTGTCGGTGACCCTGATCAGCTGACGGACGGCGTTGGCGAGCTGGTCGAACGCCTCGTCGGTTTCGTCGGCCGTGCGGCTCAGTTGACGCACGGCGTTCGCGATTCGCTGGCTGTCCTGGCGGTCGTCAGCCGGGAACAGGCTCCCCAGTCGGGCGACCAGCGCGTCGACGCTCGCCTGATAGGCGTCGCCGGGACTGACAACCGATGCCGCGGCCACGTTCTCGACGGCGTCCTGACCAGGGCGGGCGCCGGGGTCGGAGGAGGCAAGCGACTCGGTATCGAGGGTGATGCCGTCGCTGGTCTCCCACAGGTAGGCGCCCTGCACGAAGTCATCGAGGAGGTCCGGGTCGTATTCGTCGTTGTCGTCGATCAGCACCGAACCCTGGAACAGGGCACCCCGTTCCACATCGACGGGATCGGTCAGCCGGATGACGATACGTTCATCGCCCTCGAACTTCGTGTCGTCGAAGGTCTCCAGCGGGAACGTCACCTCGGTCGGGCCACCGTTGACGAAGGTCACGGTGCCGCTGGTCGGAGCGTAGTCGATACCGGGCGTGGCGGTGGAGGGTTCGGTCCGGTAGCTGATCGACACCTCGGCCGGGTCGTCGTCCGACATCGGCCGGTTCAGCCTGACACCGACCGCACCGGTCGTGCCTTCGGTGACGAAGGTGCTGTTGACCGAGAGCGCGGCGGCCAGAGCCGGCGGCTCGGCCGCGCCGTAGAGGCTCACCTGATCCACGTAGAAGGTGCGGGGACCGCCGGTGCCCAGCGTGCCGATGGCGTAGCCCCACATGTCGAACAGGCCTAGGCCGTCATTCGGGGCGCCGTTGCCGATCTCCTTGCGAACGAAGTCGGCGAAGGGGAACTCGAGCAGTCGCCAGCCGGCGACGTCGTCGACGAAGGTCACGGTCCAGCGCTCGGCGTCATCGCCGGTGGAACCGGGGTTGCGGTTGTCGAGGATGTCGATGAACAGGCTCGTTCCGCTGCCTTCACCGTGGAACCAGAACGAGATGCCCTCGCGGGTCGACCAGTCCTGGGACACCCAGGCGTCGACGCCGGGGTTGGTGAAGGCGTGGATGTAGCCGGCGAACGAGGTGGCGTCGACGTTCATGACGAACACGCTGTTGGGGGTACCGACGGCGTCGAGCACCGGAGCGGGCGGGGTGGTCTCGGTCGAGATGCCGATGCCGCTACCGGCTCCGGCGAAGGTGTAGAAGCCCAGCAGCTCACCGTTGACCGACTCGCCGAACGGCAGACCCGACTCGAAGTCGTCGATGATCGCTCCACCACCGGAGGGGGGACCATCGGTGAAGTGGAAGTAGTCGAAGTCGAGTTCGACCACGGAGCCGACGGCCCCCGTCACCTGGGCCACGACGATCACGATCTCATCGAGCGCTCCGTTGAAGGTGCCGTCACCGCCGGTGGACATATCGGCGAACGCCGAGACCGGCGCGCTGACCAGGGTCCAGGTGTCGTTGAAGTCGGTGGCGGTGAACGCCGTGTCGAGACGGAACGAGTCCTCGGCGCCGTTGGTCCAGCCGTCGCCGTTGAGGTCCTCCCGGATCGTGATCTCCAGGGTGTAGCCGTCGACGGTGGCGTTCGACTGGTTGAGCACCCACACGTTGAACCAGGCATCAGCCGGCACGGCGACCTGGGCCGCGTTGTCGAAGTTGCGGAAGGCGCCGCCGTAGAACCCGGAGGCGGTGCCCTCACCACCCCAGCCGGTGCTGAAGTAGTGGGTGCCCTCGTAGGGTCGATCGACCGCCGGGCCGCCCCCGCCTCCGGCGTTGTTACCGCCGAAGAAGAGCCAGTCCGACGTGTCGCCGTCGTTGAAGTCGTCGATGACCGTGTCGACGGCGGATGCCGTCGACGGCGCAACCGTCAGGACGGCGGCCACGAGTGCGAGCCCCGTCAGTAGGGTCAGCAACGAACGGAGACGGCTGGTCGGTCGCATGGATCGAGGTCCTTCCGGATGAGGAGTCTGTAACGGGCTGTGAGAGCACGAGGTTGGGAGCGCTCCCAGACATCGCCCCAACTACCATAGGTTACGCATCCTCGTCGGTCAATGTCGATGTAGACATGCGCACCACGAAGGAGAGGTTTTGCCCATGGGCGAGAGCCTCGCAGCCGGTCGCGGCGGCATGAGTCGACGTGGAGCTCGACGGGGCCGAGCCGGTCGCGGCGGCAATGAGTCGACGCGGAGCTCGACGGGGCCGAGCCGGTCGCGGCGGCAATGAGTCGACGTGGAGCTCTAAGGGCCGAGCCGGTCGGTGCGGACTGCGCCGCTCCCGGCTATTCCGCCGTCAGTCGACCGGGAGATGGTCGGCGAGGAACGCCGCGGTCGCCGCCCAGGCCGATGCTGCGGCCGGCGGGTTCGAGAACATCGGGTTGAGGTGGTTGTCGAACGCGTGGCCGGCATCGGACTGGATGATGACGTCCGCAGTGGCCACCGAGGCAAAGCGGTCGGCCACCGCCTGCGAGTCCTCGCTCGGCAGGTAGGGGTCGGAGCCGCCGAAATGGAACAGGATCGGGCAGTCGATGTTGTCGGCCTGATCGAGGTTGCCGGCCACGCCGCTGCCGTAGTAGCTGACCGCGCAGGTCGGATCGAGCGCCGCGGCACCGAGGTAGGCGAGCGTGCCGCCGAAACAGAACCCGATGAGCCCGGCGTCGCCGGTGCATTCGGGTACTGCCCGGAGATGATCAAGTGCCGCCCCGAGGTCACCGGGCATGGTGGCGAAGTCGAAGCCGCCCACCATGGCGAAGGCCGACTGCATGCCCTCCTCACCCTGCTCGGGCTCGACGACGAAGCCCGGTTCCTGTCGCCAGAACATGTCGGGCGCCAGCGCGACGTAGCCCATCTCGGCCAACCGTTCACACACCGACTTGATATAGGTGTTCACCCCGAAGATCTCCTGGAGCACGACCAGTCCCGGTCCGGACCCCGAGGCGGGCACGACGAGGTGGGCGTCGAAGGCCCCGTCGTCGACGGTGATGGTTTCGGTGCGTGATGTGGTCATGGACACTCCCTGATCTGCAACTCTGCCGCGCTGCCGCTAAGCCGAGACTAGCCGCACCGCCACGGGCCGCCGCCATCTGGCTCCGACCATGTCCAAGGACTACCGTGAGAGGCGGAGGAAGAGGCATGGACGTTCCCTGGGGTGTCATCGCGATCTACGCCGCTCTTGTCGTGTGGGCGGCGCTGCTGATCGACGGGTGGCGGCGCCGCGCCTTCCGCTACTTCCTCGGCTTCGGCGTGCTGCTGTTGCTCGCCCTCAACGTGCGCTACTTCATCGAGGGATCCTCGGGCGCCATTCCCTTCTTCATCGGCATCTACGATCTGCTCGACAACCTCGGACTCGGCGAGTCCGACACGGCCGCGGCGATGGCCGCGTGCCCCGACAACTCCTGCACGGTCTGGGGTGATCGTTTCACCCGGCATCCCGCGTGGGGCGTGGCGTTCTACGACCGATTCGTGAACGGTTCCGGCCTCCGAAACGGGTTGCTGTACGGACACATCGCGTTCAACTCGGTGACCTTCGTGCTGCTGCACTGGCAGCTTGCCCGGCCGGGCTCCGGTGACGCCCGGCGGCGCAACCGGCATCGCCTCGTCGGTCGGGTCTCGTTTGCCACACTCACGATCGGCACGCTGTGTGCGGTCATCCTGGCTTCCGAACACGGCTCGGTCGACGAGTACGGCGGCAACCTGTCGATGGTCGGGTTCTGGTTCATGTCGGCGTGTGTGTACGTCTGCGCCGTCATGGGGGTGGCCGCAGCCCGGCGGTCCGACGCCGTCTCCCACCGGGTCTGGATGATCCGCTTCGCCGGGTCGATGTGGGGTTCGTTCTGGTTGTTCCGGGTGATGCTGTTCGTGCTCGACCCGCTGCTGCGGAACTACAACGCAGCCGCCATCCTCATCTGCATCTGGTTCTCGGCACCGCTGGGTATCGCCATCGCCGAATGGGCCCGCCATCGCTTCTCGCCGATCCGGGGGGCGGCGCAGGCCACCGGCATGCTGTCGGCTCCGGGGGCAGCCGGCTGATCGGCGTCAGGCCGAATCGTCGACGTCGTCGGCGCGGTATTCGAGGAGCAGTGCCGCCGTCACCCCATCGATGGCTCCGCTGACTCCGAGGTCGTGCGCCGACTGGAAGCTCCGCACCCACGTTTCGGTCTCGTCGCCGAAGTCACCGTCGGCTCCGAACCTGGGCAGCGATCGGGCGTTCCACCCTTTGAGGGCGGTCTGGAACCGCCGGACCGCCTCTCCTCGATCGCCGTTTCGTAGCACCACGTTGTCCTCCTCATCGCCGGGGTCCACGGCCCGGCGATTGATCTCGTCGATCCGCACGTACAGGTTGTCACCCGGACATGACGTTGCCCGAACGTCGCGGTGCCCGCCGGTGAGGATCGCCGGCCACCAGCCCTGCTCATGGCCGTGGGCCACCAGCTCGGCGATCCGGCCGACCAGCCCATCGGAGACCGGAGTCCTGTCGAAGTTTCCCATCACGCAGATGGCGTGCGAGATCGAATTGCGACCGAATGTGTGGCCACCCAGCACGCCGGCCCCCCGCCCCTCGTACACGGCGAGGGAGTCGCGATCGATGACAAAGGAATAGGCGATGTCGGACCAGCCCCGCACGTCCATGTGAAAGTTCTGGATCGAGCGAACGCCGGCTGCTCCCCGTTCACCACCGGCGGTGTGGTGCAGCCAAAGTTCGACGGTGGGAACCGGGATCGTCAAGCGCCGACGAGGTGCCCGCGCCCCCCAGCTCCGCCTGTCGATGATGTCGACCACCGGCCCTCCCGCCGAATCCGCGCCCGCAGCAGCCAACATGGTAGCCCAGAGCCTGATCCGGTGGGCGCGCGACGACCCGGCCACCGCGGTGGCCGGGTGGTCGAGTCACATTGTCGAAGGCGGATCCGACCTACTGGTCGAACAGGATCACACCGCGAATGTTCTCGCCGTCGCGCATGGCCTGATACCCCTCGTTGATCTGATCCAGGGTGTAGGTCCTCGTGACCAGCTCGTCGATCTTCAACTTGCCGTCGAGATAGAGCTCGAACAGACGGGGGATGTCCTTGCGGATGTTGGCCGAGCCGAACAGCGACCCGATCAGCTGCTTCTCCATCATGGTCAGCATGATCGCCGGCACGTTGACCGTGCCCTCGGAGGTGGAGTGCAGATTGGTGACCACGATCTTGGCCCGCTTCCCACCAAGGTTGAAGCCCTCACCCAGGCTGGCGGCATCGCCGGTGCCCATGGTCATGATGACCTTGTCGTAGCCGCGATCCCAGGTGGTCTCGCCAAGCTTCTCCATGGCTTCCGCCATGGAGGAGAAGCTGTGGGTGGCCCCGAACTCCATGGCCTTTTCACGCTTGAACGCCACCGGGTCGATGGCGGCCACCACACGGGCGCCGGCCATGGCCGCACCCTGCACGGCGTTCGAGCCGATGCCACCGCAGCCGACGACGGCCACGTAATCTCCGGGTTCGACCTGGGCCGAGTAGACGGCGGACCCCCAGCCGGTGACCACGCCGCAGCCGAGGAGGCAGCCCTTGTCGAGCGGCCAGTCCTTGTCGACCTTGATGCAGCTGGCCTCGTTGACCACTGTGTGCTCGGCGAAGGTACCGATCAGGCACATGAGGCCGAGGTCCTGACCGTCGAGCGTGTGGTGCCGGTGTGTACCGTCGAGGGCCTGGGTGCCCTCGGCGAAGGTGGCCAGCAGGTCACAGAGGTTGGAATGGCCATCGGCGCACGACGGACAGCGGCCGCAGGCGGGGATGAAACCGAAGACCACATGGTCGCCCGGCTCGAGCCAGTCGACCCCGTCGCCGACCTCCTGCACGATGCCGGCGCCCTCGTGACCGCCGATCATCGGCGGGCCGGGTACCAGTCCGGCGATGTGGCCGTCCATGGCGTGCTCATCGGAATGGCACATACCCGACGCCACCATCTTCACCAGAACCTCGTTGCGTTTCGGCGGATCGAGTTCGATCTCCTCGACACTCCATGGCTGGTTCATTTCCCGCAACACCGCGGCTCGAGTTCTCATGAGGTACCCCTTCTTCGATGGACACATCCCTGACGGATGGCAACGGTTTGATAGTAGGTCGGGGGCACCAGGCGAACAAGGTGAGAACCAGAACGCCCGACGATGGCCGATGATGCCGCCCTCGGGCGATCGGTGATCGCGGCGTTGAGGGCGCCGCCCGGGCCCGGGGTTTCGGTTCTTCAGCCCATCCATCGACTCAGCGTGTTCCACGGGCTCGACGGACACCATGAGTAGTGCTTGACTGGAAGCGTGTCGGTGCAGCCCACTCTATGGTTTGGCGACGCGTCGTCGACACCGACCGAGCTGACGATCCGCGAGGGCGAGCAGGTTCTTGGTCGAGCCGCCGACGCCGACCTCCGCCTGTCCGAAACCTTCGTCAGCACCTATCACGCGCGCCTCTCGTGGCAGAAGGGCCAGCTGAAGGTGCTGGACCTCAACTCCACCAACGGGACGCTGGTCAACGGGGTGCCGGTCGTGGGGTGGACCACCTTGACCGATGGCGACGTGATCGAATTCGGCGGCATCGAAGCGGTCGTCGGGCTGCCGTCCGTCATCGATCTCGACGAGCCGGCGGCCTCGGTCCCGCCGCCACCTTCACACGAGAGTCGGTCGAAGGCCGGCGGGGTCCCAACGATCACCTACGACGACGCCGACAGGCCTCTCGTCGATCATCACCTGCCGGACGAACCGCCGCGTGTCCCGACCGAGCCGTTGGCACCGGTAACCCTGCGTACGGGACCGCCGACCGGTATCACCATCACCGACATCGAAGCCGTCACCGAGGGCTACGGCGCTTTCGCCGGCGACGAGAACGGCGGCGTGCTCGGCTCCGGCCCTGGTTACGACGGGCCATTCGGTGGCAGCCATCCCGAAAGCGCGCGAGGGCGCGAGCGGAGCCGGGGACCCATCGCGGACGACGGGCTCGGAGACGGCGACGCGTATCATCGTCCGACGCCGGCCTTCACCCGCAACGGCGTCAGCCCGATCGTGATCATCATCGCCGTTGCCCTTCTCGTTGTGATCATTCTCGCTGCGGTGTTCTTGTCATGAGAGGGCTGCTGGTGTGAGGGGGCTGCGGTCGTGATCGTCGTGCACGCCGGCCACCGGGTCGACACGCCGCAACGGGCAACCGGGCTGTTCCCACCCGAACGTGACGGGAGCGTCTACCGGCGGCTCTACCTCCTCATGATGGGGCTGCGCCCACAACTGGTGGTGACGGCTGCCGCCGGTGGGGCCGATCTGCTGATGTTGCGGGTGGCCGAAGACCTCTTCATTCCAAGAATCGTGGCACTGGCTCTCCCGGTCGACGAGTTCGTTCGGCGGTCGGTGGCCGACCAGGGGGATCGTTGGGTCGAGGCGTTCGAGCATTCGTTGTCGCGCGCCGACACCATCGTGACGACGGATCTGTCGGATCACGAGGACTGGTGGCGGCGGGGCAACGACCTGCTACACGATTGCGCCGTCGAGGCCAGCAGCCGACTCAACGGTCAGGCAACGAACCCGATCGCCGCGGTTGTGGTGCGGAGCGGAAACTGTCCCGGCACCGGGGGTACCGCCGACTTCGTCACCAAGGCGGCCGAGTGGGGCTGGCCGATCCACGTCATCGATCCGCTTGCCGACTGACGTGCCATCGGCCGGTCTGCCGATGGTCAGGGGCGCATCAGGGTCGAATCAGGGTGAGACCTGATAGCCGTTTGTCGCTCGTGGACTCATCATGGAACACATGAACGAGATCAACACCACAACCTCACTCCAGGGCAACGAGGTTCCTCCCGCCGACATGACCAACGGTTCGTCGGGATTCGACACCTCGGCCTCCGAAACCTCCCCCTCCGATTCCGGCACCTCGCCATCACCCCCATCGGCGTCGCCCCCATCGGCGAGCGTCAACCCCCGGGTCAAGGTACTCGAGCGGAAGAACGGCATGATCGCCGGAGTCGCCGGCGGTATCGCCGACTACTTCGACATCGACCCCACCGTCATCCGCCTCGTCCTGGCGGGCCTGGCCCTGCTGACAATGCCGGCCCTCCCCCTGGCCTACATCGTCGCCTGGATCATCATCCCCGAGGAAGGCAAGGCTTGATCACGGCCACCCCGGCCTGATGGCTTCGTCGTCCGGCGGCGCAACCGCCTGATGACGGGTTGGAGCGGGACGCTCAGTCGGCGTCGGGATTGTCGACGGCGTAGGCCTTCAGGTCGGCCAACTCGCACCAGTCGAGTGTGCGGGCGTGCGTGGCGGCCAGGACCACCTTGGGGGCCATACCCGCCTCCAGCGCTTCAGCCCACCGGGGCGCGCACAGGCACCACTGGTCACCGTCGGAGAGCCCGACGAAACCGAACTCCGGGCGGGGCGTCGACAGGTCGTTGCCCTTTGCGGCCGAGAACTCGAGAAACTCGTCGGTCATGATTGCGCACACCGTGTGCACGCCGTTGTCGTTGCCGTCGGTATTACAGCATCCGTCACGAAACCAGCCCGTCCGGGGATTCATCGAACAGACCTGCAGATCTCCGCCGAGAACATTGAGGGGCATGTCTTGATTCAACCAGCATCCACCGACAACCGCTATCGGGAGATCGGCAGATCCGGCAGATCCGGCAGGTGACCGCCTACTCGAAACAGGCGATGAGTTCCGCCAGGTGGGCAAAAAGCGGGTCGCCACCGTTTTCGAACGGGGTTTTGCCCAGACGTGCGATCACCAGGTCGAGCCCCGGTACAACCACGATCACCTGGCCCTCGTAACCGCTGGCCCGGAACGAGCCGTGGCCGCACGGATACACCCACCAGTGGCGGGCGTACCAGTTGAGCGAGTCGGGTTCGACCGACAGCGGGCGGCGAGCGTCGTCGACCCAGCCCTCGGGAAGGATCCGGTGGCCATCCCACAGACCATTCCGCAGGTGGAGGAGACCGAACCGGGCGAAGTCACGGGCGGTGGCGTAGAGGAAGCTGGAGCCGACGAACGTGCCCGACCCATCGAAACAGGGCTCGGCGGAGGTCATCCCGAGGGGGCCGAACAGCTCGTCGGCCATGAATTGTCGGACGGCGGCCTCCTGATCGGCGATCGTGGCCCCGGGTCCGGCCACCGCCTCGGTGATCAGCCGCGACACGATGTTCGTCGTACCGCTCGAATAGTAGTAGTGCTCCCCCGGTGGATGGGCGAGCGGCTTGTCGGCGGCGAACGCCGCCATGTCGACGGCGCCGGCGCCGAACAGCATCTCCAACACGTCGGTGAGTTGCCCGTCGTCGTCCTCCTCGTACTCTTCGACCCAGTGCAGACCGGAGCGCATCTCGAGGAGTTGGGCGGTGGTGATGGCAGCCCGCCCGTCGTCGGCCCATGCTGCCACGGGAGCGGGCCCGAGGTCGGCGTCGAATCGGCCCTGCCGCACCAGAATCCCCAGTAGGGCGTGGGTGAACGACTTGGCGATCGACCACGAGATCAGCGGCTCGATCGGCGTGGACTCGGGGTGATAGCGTTCGGCCACGATCCGGCCGCCCTGCACCACGACCAGCGCGAGCGACTGACCGAGGCTCGTTCCGCCGGTCGGCTCGTTCGGTTCGGCGAACACGCGGTTGATCTCGGTCCGGAGGCGGATCTCGTCGGCCCCGACCGGCGACCCGGTCGGCCAGCGATGCGTCGGATACTCGACACCGGGCGGCTGGGGAGGCAGCGGCACGAGGTCGGAGGGCATCGGGGAGGGAAAGGCAATGGCCGCCATCGGCCCAGGGTAGAGGTTGAGCGAGGGAAGGTCGGGGCGAACCGGCCCAAAGGGTGTCATCGGGTCTGGCTATGGTGATGAACGTGACCCTTTCCCTGGCCGAGCTGGCGGCCGACGCCGGCCCGCACCTCGACCTCGGATCGGCCGAATCGACAAACCCGAGCAGCGATCCGGCCGCCGGCGGACCGTCGTGGAGCGACCTCCGCAGACTGCGGCGATACCTGCGGCTGGGTCTGGCCGATCTGGTTGCCGACCGTGACCTCGGCTCCGAGCCGGGTGCGGTGGCTCCTCTGCGTCTGACCAAGGGCAGGGTCCGAACGGCGGCGATCTGCCCGGCCCAGGTCCTGGCGGAGGTCAACCCGTTCGGCATCAACTTCAACATCGCGGTCGGCATCGTCTGCGACGCCGCGGCCGGCATCCTCGTCCTTCACCCCGGATTCCGGCCCTCGAACGGGTTCGGCTGGTTCGAGGGCCTTCGACCCAGCCTCGATCAGGAGCACCCCCACCTCATCGAATTCGTCGACCAACTCGGCCGCAGCGATCGAGCCGACTTCGACCATGTCGTCGACGATCTGTGTGGCGTACTCCCCGACCTGTTGGGTGACCTCCGCCCCCACCGCCCCACGGTGCACCACCGTATCGCCCATGTCCCGGTGCCCGGCGTGCAGATCACGGGTGAGATCGACATCTCGTGTGACCTCGCCATCGACGGTGTGGTGCGAGGCCGGCTGCTGGCCGAGGTGAAGAGCGGCCGGTTCAACCCGCGCATCGCCGATGAGCTGGGCCATTACGCGCTGATCACCACCCTGCAGCAGCTGCCCCCGGAGCCCGAGGGCGCTGGGCCGGCAGCCGGTTCAGCGGCCGCCCGCACCGAACCCGAGGAGCCACCGAAGCTGATGATCGGTTGTTCGATCAGCCTCGGCGATCTGGCCGTCGTACCGCTCGTTCCCAGCACGGAGATGCTGGAGACGTCCGCCCGCCGCCTACTCGACACCACCAAGGGCCTCCTGGCCATCGACGAGACCATGAAGGTCGGCGGGCGGCCGCCCACAAACCCTGGCGATCACTGCCGCTGGTGTCGTCGGGTGTCGGAGTGCGGCGACGCACCCGACCTCGTGATGGCCGAGGTCAACGAGTCGCTCCGTCCCCTGGAACCCCAGCGCTTCGACCCGGATTTCGACCCCGCCGTCCACGCCGGTGACGCCGCCGACGAGTTCGAGGAATCGGAGGGCGACGCATCGTGACCGCCCTGCCCGGCGAACGTGGCGAGCCCCGCCTGCATCGACGCCTCGCGATGGAGCTGACCGACCGGCTGACCGAACCGGCGCTTCGCTGCGAGGAGGGGGAGGTCCGGGATCTCGACCGCGACCAGGTTGTCAGGGTCTCCGACCACGATGTCGGGCTCGCCGCCCGCTGCCAGGCCAGGGCCGCGGCCATGCCGTCGGCGTTCGAGCCCAACATCTTCACCACCAGCCGGGCGGTGGCGCTGCGATCGTTGCGGTGGTTGCGACGGAAGGGCTCGGTGGTCGACGCCGTCGCCCACACCATGCGCCACGCTCGTCGAGCCGATCATGATCCGACCGATGACACCCCGACACCCGACATCGACTGGCTCGGCGAGTACCTGGCCGATCCGGTTTTGGCCCCAATCGACGTACGGGTGCGTATCGCGGCCCGAGCGACCACGTGGCTGACCACCACCCTCGACGTGCTCGGCGCCGACGACCCGAAGCACACCCGGGGCTGGCGGTTCGACCTCCGCCCCCGCTGGCGCTATCCCGGCCGGGGCCTCACCCTCGACGGGAGAGTCGATCTCGCCCTGCCCGTCGTCGGCAATCACACCCCGGTGTTCGTGCTGTCGACGCTTCATCCGGCGATCCTCGATCAGGCGGCGTTCAACATCGGGCTCTGGACGATCAACCAACGCAAGCCTCCCGACGAGGTACTGGTCGTCGAGTTGCCCACGGGAACGCTTCACCGTCTCGCCACCGACGAACTGTTCGACCGGGGTATCGACGCCGCCGCCCGGGCCGCCGACGCCGTCACGGCACGTACCCCCGGTGTCGCCGAGCCGCCCCGACGGCTGAGCCGCACCCCCTCCGCCTTCACCTGTTCGACCTGCGGTTGGGCGGCGGGCTGCGAGGCCAAGGCCGACTTCGACCGCCGGCCGGCGAGTCGGGGCGGCATCCAGCTGACGCCGTCACCTCGCTGACCGTCTCCCGCTCGACAGGCGGACTGAGTTGCAGAGTGAAACCCACTCCGGCTACTGTCGCCCGGGCTGTGACTGCCTCCCCCATCACCTGTTCGATCGCCGCCACCACCGGCGTCGTCGGCGACCGCTGGACCTTGCTGATCCTTCGCACCATCTTTCGTGGCCACCACCGGTTCAACGACATTGCGGACGACGTCGGCCTCGCCCGCAACGTGCTGTCGGATCGCCTCGGCAAACTCCTCGATGCCGAGATCGTCGAACGGGTGCCCTACCAGGACCGGCCCGTGCGTCACGAGTATCGACTCACCACCAAGGGCGCCGACCTGTCACCCGCTCTGATCGCCCTCATGCGCTGGGGGGACCGCTGGTACGCCGAAGACGGTCCGCCCGTCGAGCTGTACCACGACCGGTGCGGGAGCCGCCTCGAGCTGAACGTTCGCTGCACCGCATGCGACCAGCCCGTCGGCCCGACCGAGATCGCCAGCCGCCACCGATGACCCCATCGCCGACTCGACGCCCCCTCCGAAACGGACCTCGATGACCGCAACCGCTACACCGTCCCCCGGCCACGACGCCTCGCCGCCGGCCGAGTGGATCGACCACGGTCTGCCGACCGCGGAGCTGCTGGCTCGGGCCGCCCGCCGCCGGAACGACGCGTTCGGCCGCCGGATCACCTACTCCCCGAAGGTGTTCATTCCCCTGACCAAACTCTGCCGTGACCAGTGCGGCTACTGCACCTTCGCCCAGCCCCCGGCCCGGGTCGAGGCGCCCTACCTCGGCCCGGACGAGGTGGTGGCCATCGCCCGGCAGGGAGCGAAGGTCGGCTGCCACGAGGCGCTGTTCACCCTGGGCGAGCGACCCGAGCTGCGCTATCCGGCAGCGCGGCAGTGGCTCGACGACCACGGCTTCGGGTCGACGATCGACTACCTGGGCGCCATGGCCGAACTCGTCCTGGAGAAAACCGGCCTGCTGCCCCACGCCAACGCCGGAGCGCTCGACGCCGACGAACTCGCTCTGCTGCGGGCCGTGTCACCCAGTCAGGGCATGATGATCGAGACCCTCCGCGCCGATCTCGACTGCCATCGCAACGCCCCCGACAAAACACCGGAGCGGCGCCTCGCCACCCTGGACGCAGCGGGTCAGCTGGCCATCCCGTTCACCACCGGCATCCTCGTCGGCATCGGCGAGTCCGAGGCCGACCGGATCGAGGCCCTCGCCGCCATCGCCGAGAGCCACCGTCGGCACGGCCACGTGCAGGAGGTGATCGTCCAGAACTTCCTGCCCAAACCGGGCACGGCAATGTGGCGGTCGGACCCGTGTCCCACCGACGCGTACCTCCGGGCGATTGCGCTGGCCCGGATGATCCTGCCGCCCGCCGTCCACATCCAGGCACCCCCCAACCTGTCCGACGACTTCGCCGTGTTGCTCGACGCCGGAATCGACGATTGGGGTGGCGTCTCCCCGATCACCGCCGACCACGTCAACCCGGAGCGACCGTGGCCGGCGCTCGACCGGCTCCGCACCGCCACCGAGGCGCGGGGGTTCGCCCTGGCCCCTCGCCTCACGATCCATCCCGAGTACGCGCTCGAACCGCACCGGTGGCTCGACCCGGCTCTGCGCTTCCCGGTGCTCGATCGCTCCGACGCCGAGGGCCTCGGCCGCGACGACCCCGGCGCCGTCTTCCCCGAGAAGGCCGCGTTCGTGAAACAGGGTGACCGTTCCTCCGATGGTGGCGCCGATGTCATTCTCATCGGGGACCGAAGCAGCCAGTGGTACTCGGGCGCGCCGGTCACCCCGCTCAACCTCGTCGACCCCGAACTGGCCGTCACGGTGACCGGCGGGCCCGTGGCCGAGGTGATCGCCGGGGTGCGGGCCGGCGAACAGCCGGGTTTCGATGAGCTGCTCACCCTGTTCCGGGCCCGCGGCCCCGAAGTGGCCGCCGTGGCCGCACTGGCCGACGACCTCCGGCGGGAGATCGTGGGCGACGAGATCACCTACGTCATCAACCGGAACATCAACTACACCAACGTCTGCACGTTCAAATGCCGGTTCTGCGGATTCTCCAAGGGGCCGCTCAGCCTGAACCTGCGAGGGACTCCTTACCTGCTCACGCTGGAGGAGATGCAGGCCCGCGTCGTCGAAGCATGGGAGAAGGGGGCGACGGAGGTCTGCCTGCAAGGCGGCATCCATCCCGACTTCGACGGCGACTACTACATCGACGTGTGTCGAGCGGTGAAGGAGGTGGCGCCCGAGATGCATGTTCACGGATTCACCGCGCTCGAGGTGACCGAGGGGGCCAAACGGCTGGGCGAGCCGCTGGCCGACTACCTCCGTCGAGCCATGGACGCCGGCCTGCGATCGCTGCCGGGCACGGCGGCCGAGATCCTCGACGACGACGTGCGCCGCGACCTGTGCCCCGACAAACTCTCGACCGATGAGTGGCTCGACGCTCATCGCACAGCCCACTCGGTGGGTCTGCGTTCGAACGTCACCATGATGTTCGGATCCATCGAGCAGCCCGAATCGTGGGTCCGCCACCTGCTCCTCACCCGCGAGCTCCAATCGGACACCGGTGGGTTCACCGAGTTCGTGGGCCTCCCCTTCGTGCACATGGCCGCCCCGATCTACCTGCAGCGCAAGTCCAGACGGGGGCCGACGTTCCGGGAGAACCTGTTGGTGCACGCCGTGGCCCGCATCGCCTACCGCGGTGTGATCGACAATATTCAGTCCGGTTGGGTCAAGATCGGTTTCGACAGCGTGCGTCAGTTGCTGAGGGCCGGCTGCAACGATGTCGGCGGCACCCTCATGGACGAAAACATCTCCCGGGCCGCCGGAGCCACGCACGGCCAGGAGGTCACGGTCGCCGATTTCGAGGCGCTGGCTGCGTCGATCAACCGCTCCCTGGCCCAACGAACCACGCTGTATGAGCGGGTGTGCCGCTGATTTCCATGGTGATCATGGACTCGGACGAACAAGCTCCCCCACCCTCCCCCAACTTATACCCACAAACCATCCACACCCTGTGGATAACTTGCTGTGGAAGTCGCACCACCGGAGAAATGCCTCAGTGATCGACATTGGGGCCGAGTTGGCGTTAGTATCGACGTGACGGGTGGAGTCGTCGAGTTATTTTTCCGACCCTCTACGGAGGCACAACATGCCTAAATGGGTTTATCCACTCGCATTCGTCTTCCTCCTTTTCGTGATCTACAACGATCCAACGGGGGCCGGAAGCATGGCCGCCGCCTTCGCCGACTTCGTAGGACGACTCATCAGTGCCCTTGGTGAATTCTTCTCCGGTCTGTTCAGCGCGGACGGCTCGACCTCGACCTCGACGTCCGCCGGAACCGGCGCCAACCTCACGATTCGACCTCAGGTAACCGTACCGACGTCACCGACGACCGACCTCTACGTGCACGGCCACCAGCACGGCATCACCGGCGGTTGAGGTAGCGGGTCATGGCCGCTCGGGGATCACGCGGCACGTCATCACTCTTCACCCCCCTCAACGTTCTCGACGTCCTCATTCCCGATGAGGTCGTGCAGTACAACGAGCGCAAGCACTGGGCCAGCCTCATCCAGCCGTTCCTCGAGACGGTGGCCATCCTCATCCTCATCACCATGTTCGCCGGCGGGCTGCCCGATGGAGCGCTCGGCGGCTTTCTCTTTTTGCTCGCCCTGGCCATCGCCATCGTGATGTACCGCCAGAACAACTGGAAGAAGATCTCCCTCTACGCCGCGGCGGCAGGGCTGGTCGTCGGGTTCGTCGTGCTCGGGCTCGAGACGATGGCGATCACGCTGATCCTCCTGGCCGCGAGTCGGTTCGTGTACCGGGCGGGCATGTGGGCGTTCTACGAGCGCCTGTTCATCACCAATCGCCGGGTGATCGCCTCCGCCGGCTTTCTCGGGGCCCACATCGACGCCATGCCGCTGACCCGTATCACCGACATCGCCTTCAAACGAACCGTTCCCGGTGAGATCTTGGACTACGGCACGCTCCGAATCGAAAGCGCCGGCCAAGACCAGGCGCTGGGCCTCATCACCTTTCTGAACCAGCCCGACATCTTCTACAACATCCTCATCGGTCTCTCCACGACGGCGCTGGGTTCGGTCAAGGACCCGCTGTCGAGGGAGAAGATGGCCGAATCGCGGGCCGTCACGATCAAACCCCGGGCCGAACGCCCGGTACGCCTACCCTCGATTCTGCGCCGTCTCTTCGGCCCCAGCCGCTCGGGCGGCCGCTCCTCCGGACGCTCGAACCGGACAACGGACATTGCCGATCTCGACAACCTCGACGACACCGTCGTCGCTCCCCCCAGGCCGGTCGGCCAGGCCGACTTCGAGGACGGAACCTGAGGTCCGGAGATCTTCGGCCGAGCGGCGGCCATGGGCTTCTCTCCCCAAACGCGGTCGTCGCCCTCGCTCGGGGTGCCATTCCAGGGCACACTGGTAGCCGTGTCCGGTCTTGTTCGTAGTACCCGCTGGGTGGTGATACCAGCAGCGGTCTTCCTCCTGGTGATGGTTGGGCTGGCCCTCTCCGCGGCCCCCCGGCCCGAGGCCGACCAAGCACAACCGAGCGAGCAGCCCGGCCCGGATCCCCGGAACCTGCCGCCGCCCGAACCAAGCGCCAACCAGACGAGCGCCGATCCCCCATCGGTCACGATCACGGGCGACGACGGTTCCATCGTCGTCCGGTTCGATCCCGACGGCGTGGCGCGCGCCAGCGTGGAGGAAAGCGACGGCGAATACGATCTCGTGCCGGGAACGAGCTCAGGGATCCGACTCACCTCCGACGGAACCTTGGAGCCGGTGCCGCCGGGAATAATCGGACCCGATGATCTCGGATTGACCCCGACCGACCGGGGCGTCGACCTTCTCGCTCCCGGCAACCCGACGGTGGAGCTGAGGCCCGACGGGCGAGCCGGGGGTGTGTCGGCCACGGAATTCGATGGCGACACCGTGACCCCGCTCACCGGGCTCGACGGCACCGTGGCCCTCAACGACGGAACCACCATCAGCCCCATCGAGTTGCCGGGGGAGAGCACGGCGACCGTCATCGCCGCACCCCGCACCCTGCCGTGGCGCTGGATCGCCGCCACCATCGGCGCCCTGGCCGTGGCCAGTGCCCTCACCGGCTACCTCCTGCATCGCAATCATGTCGAGCCGACCTTTTCCGTCACCATGACGCTCGACTGGGCCACCGACGGAGCCGAGGATTTCGACGGCTTCCTCGATCGTCTGGCGGCCGACCCCGACCCCACCAGGGCGATCCGTCTCGCCTTCCACGCCGTCGAGCAGGGGTTGAGCGGTCTGCCGGTCCGAAGCGAGACCGAAACCCCGTTCGAGTGGCATCGGCGGGCCAGTGACACGGTTCCCGCCATCGAGACGACGCTCGGCCGGATCTGTGACCTGTACGCCACGGCCCGATTCGCGCCCGGGAGGGCCACGGAACAGGATCGCCGCGACATGATCGACCATCTCCAACGGCTGGTCCACGGGACCCACACGCCCCGGCCCGCCGGAGCCGTCGAGGCCCGGTGAGCCCATGACGCTGCTGGCCGACCTCCTTCCTCTGATCGGGACGCTCACCGTCATCGGGCTGGCAGTTCTGTTGTTGCGATTGAACCGGCGAATCAGCCGGGGGAGTCGCTCAGCGGGCCCACGGACCGTCGAACCGCCAAGCCCGCCGGGCCTGACGGCCACTCCGTGGGAACTGGAGGCGATCGATCTCCAGCTGCGTTCCCCGAGGAAGTCGGTGGCCCGGCAGGATCTGGTGGCCACGGTCAACCGGTTGATCACGGCGAGCCGGGATCGCACCGATCTGGCCCCGATCCCGCTCGACGCATCGAACGACGACATCGAGCGCATCGTCGAAGTGCTCGAATCGCGCCTCGACCTCCGCCATGGATAGGATCAGCACCGAATGAGTCATGTGGACGTACAGATGGCCGCCGGGCGCCTGCTCGACGAGCTGGAGCGTGCCATCGTCGGCAAGCGCCAGGTCCTCGAGCTGATCGTCACCGCGCTCCTGGCCGATGGCCACATCCTGCTCGAGGACGTGCCGGGCGTGGCCAAGACCGCAATCGCCCGGGCGCTGGCCGAGGCGGCCGGGCTCCGATTCGCCCGGGTCCAGTTCACTCCCGATCTGATTCCGGCCGACATCACCGGCGCCACGGTTCTGGCCGGGGCAACCGGCGAGCCCACGTTCCAGCCGGGCCCGGTGTTCGCAAACCTGGTGCTCGGCGACGAGATAAACCGGGCCCCGCCCAAGACCCAGTCGGCGCTACTCGAGGCGATGGAGGAGCGTCAGGTCACCGCCGATGCGGTGACCCGTCATCTGCCCGACCCGTTCCTCGTCGTCGGCACCCAGAACCCGATCGAGCAGGAGGGCACCTACCCGCTGCCCGAGGCCCAGCTCGACCGCTTCCTGATTCGAACCGGTGTCGGCTACCCGGGCCGCGACCACGAGGTGGAGTTGTTGATGCGGCGGGCGGAACGGGCCGCCGACCGGCTCACCCTCCAACCGGTGCTGACCCGCAACGACGTGATCGGCCTCCAGCAGCGGGTCGAGCAGGTGCACGTCTCCCGACCGGTCGCCCAGTACGTGGTGGACCTCGTCGAAGCCACCCGCACCAGCCCCCGCACCGAGGCCGGAGCCAGCCCCCGAGGGTCCTTGGCGCTGCTCAAGGCGGGTCGGGCCCGGGCGGCGATGGCCGGGCGCTCGCACGTACTCCCCGATGACATCAAGGCCGTTGCCGAACCGTGCCTCGCCCATCGACTTCTGCTTCAACCCGATCAGTGGGTGCGGGGCGTGAGAACCGAGCAGGTGGTGCGGGAAATCGTCGGCCAGGTACCGGCCCCGCAGTCGGTCGAACCGATGGATCAGCAGCACCGGCACCAACCACAGTCCCCGTTGCGAGCAGAGACATGGTCGCAGCAGGCCGCGAAGCCCGTCGACCCCAACATCACCGTGCACCAGCCGACGGCTCGCCCGTCCGCCCCGCCGCAGCCGTCACACGGCACCCCGGCCGGAGGTTTCGTACCGGGCGACCACAGCTGGGATCAGGGTTTCGAGCCGCAATCCCGATCGGTCCTGACCGACCCCGAGCCGGCCCGCGAGCAGGCAGACGGCGCTGCTCCGTCGGCCGGCCCACTCATCGCCTCCAGGGGTGAGCGGGAGACCCCGAGGCGGAACGGACCGCCCGAACCACCCCCGGTGCCGTGACCCGTCACCTCACCCACCGGTTCTGGCTGTGCCTCGTCATCGGCCTCGGCGGGTTGACCCTGGCACTGGTGTTCCGCGCCCTCGAACCGGCAGCCCTCGCCGCCCCGTTCATCGGCGCACTGGCCTTCTCGCTGGCCGACGGCTGGTGGCCCGAGGTCCGGATGCTGTCGACCGGCGTGAGCGTCGATCGGGTCGTCGAGGGCGACAGGCTGACCTTCACCGTGACGGTGGAGGCCGACCAGGCGACCGAGGCCGACATCGAAATCCAGTTCCCGGCAACCTTGATTCCCGTGACGTCGGCCCGGTTCGTGGCCACGGTGTCGAGTCGGCGAACCTTCCCTGTCGAACTCGAGGCCAGGCGATGGGGGGCAAGCGGGCCCGAATGGGTGATCATCACGAACCGCGACCGGCTCGGGCTCTCCGAGCGGGTGTACCGACATCCGGTGAATCAACCGGTCCGGGTCCATCCGCCGGCCGAGCGGTTGACCAGTCTGATTCCCCTCTACCGGGAACGCCCGGTGACCGGAGAACATCGGGCCACGAGCAAAGGCACGGGTAGCGAGTTCGCCGAGATCCGTCCCTATCGCCATGGCGATTCGGTCCGCATGATCCACCCCCAGCTGACCGCCCGTCGAGGCACGCCCATGGTGATCGAACGGCACCCGGACCGATCCTCCACCATTGTTCTTCTCGTCGATTCGGCGCAGGATCTCGGTGTCGACATCGAAACGTCGTTGCGTTGGACGGTGACGGCGGCGATGGCGCTGGGCGAACGTCACCTCCGAGCCCAGGACCGGCTTGGCCTGCTCGACGTTGGCCGCACGATCCGCTGGCTGCCGCCGAGGCTCGGGCGCCGCCACCTCCACACGATCGTCGACTCCCTGCTGGCCACCGAGGTGTTCCCCCAGGACGTCAACCCACAGCAGGCGGTGCTCCCGGCCAACCTGCCGCCGTCGGCCACCATCGTCGCCATCTCGCCGCTGCTGAACGAGCGCACCCTGTCGATGCTGGTGACACTGCGAAGCCGAGGCCACGACATCATGGTCATCAAACCCGCCTTGCCGGAGCCGGAGGACACGATCGGCGAACTGGCCCGGCGGATCTTTGCCGTCGGCAACGAGCTGAACGAGCGTTGGCTGCGGGAACGTCAGGTCGTCGTGATCCCGTGGAAGCCCGACGATTCGCTCGAGCACGTGCTGCGCCGGGTCGCCGTGCGGAAACGTAACAGCATCGGCCGGTCGCACCATGTGGCGTAACGGAAGGTCGGCGGCCGGGTCGAAGGCGCCCGGGCCGGCGAAGGCCGGTGTGCGAGGGCGGATGAACGACTGGCGCGGCAACTTCGTCACCCACCACACCCATGCCGAGTGGCTCGGGGGCCTGACGATCATGTTGTTGTGGGCCGTGGTCGCGTTCGCCGACGCAGGCCTGTATTTCGGGGCCGGGGCGGTGGTCTTCGGCGTGATCCTGCACTACGTGGCCATGGAAACGGGCAGTCACACGTGGATGTGGTTGGCGACCGGGGCCGTGCTGCTCTACGCGCTGGTGGCCTACGTGGCGCTGCTGTCCGACCTCGGACCCTTGGCGCTGACCGTCGGCGGGGTCAGCGCGTTGGCCTACAACGAGACCGTTCGCATCAACCACATGCGGCGGCGCGACGCGGTGATCGACACCTCGGTCTTCGTCGGATCGGCAATGGCGGTGGCGGTCGCCGGCGGAATCGGGCTCGTCGGTATCGGGGCCGCGGTGGCCATCGGCGAGGGCACGCAGCGGGCCTGGCTGTGGATGCCGGTCGCGGCGCTCGCCCTCGCCGCCGTTGCCTACCTGCTCGTCATCGTCCCGATGATACGGGTCCCGGCCAACAGCGATCGCCGCTGGGTGCCGGGCACCAGGATCCCACCACCCGACGCCACCGACTGACCGTCGGCCCGACCGTCCGAGGGGCCGGAGTGGGGGGCGGCAACGGCCTTGGAGCCCGGGCCGCGGGACCCGGGTCGTTCGGCCCGGCGACGGTGGGCGGAGGTGCCGCCCATCCTCAAGCGGTCCGAGCCTCGACCCGATGTGTAGGAGGTGATCAGATACGGTCGACAAGACGGGCAACGCCAAGCCCGGAGACGAGACGAACGAGGTGCCGTCATGGTCGAGTTCGCGCTCGTTCTGCCGGTCCTCCTGGCGTTCCTTCTCGGCACCGTCACGGTCGGCACCGCCTACGACCGCAGCATCTCCATGAACAACGCGGCCCGGGAATCGTCGCGTTACGGCGCGGTGAGACCGATCGAGAACGATCTCACCGGATGGCTCGAAACGGTGGCCGACGTCGCCGTCGGGTCGGCCACCGGCGATCTCGACTCCGGCGTGGCCGGACAGTTCATCTGCGTCGCCTACGTGTATCCCAACGGAATCGGCTCCAACGACCAGACGGTTCGACTGGTCGAACGGTCGGGAACCCGTCAGGTACAAACCGGGCAGACGTGTTTCGATGACGGGCGCCCGTCCGACGAGCGCCGGGTTCAGGTCCAGTTGGCCCGCGACACCGAGATCGAAGCCGTGATCTTCTCGCGGACCATCACCCTCAACGCAAACTCGGTAACCCGCTTCGAGCGGACCTCGGGATGACCATGAGCGGCGGCGAGCGACGCAACGAGCGGGGCGCCACCATCGTGATGGTGGCGTTCATGCTGATCGGACTCACGGCCATCGCCGCCACGGTCGTCGATCTCGCCGCGGCCCGTACCGATCGAGCCTCCAACCAGGTCGCCGCCGACTCTGCCGCCTCGGCGGCGGCGGATCTTCTCGGCGATGTCGGCGGTGACGGTGCCTGTCTGGCCGCGGTCGGCTATCTGGAGGAAGCGTCGGTACAGACGATCTCCGGACTGTCCTGCGCATCGTTTCCCCACCGATGCACCGACAGCACGACAAGCGTCGTGAGCCGTGGCACCGCCGGATCCACGACGTTCGAGCTCATCCATCCCGTGCCCGACTCGAGCCCGCTCATGTCGCCGGGGGCCATCGGTGCGGTCGGCCAGCCCCTGGTTTCCGGTGACGGCGACCCCTGTGACCGATTCGGGGTGCGAATCGAGGAGACCCACATCGCCTTCTTCGGCCACGTGGTCGGCACCGACGAACTGAAGACCTCCATCCACGCCGTGGCGATGAACGGTCCCGGACCCGACGACGGTCGGGTCATCAACCTGCTGCTCCTGGAACGCGAGGAGTGCGAAGTCCTGAACGTCTCGGGTGCCGGCGGAGGCAAAGGCGGCATCGTTGTGAGCTCGTTCGTCGACGACGCCACCGGCGAAGTGTTTCCCGGCCGGATCATGGTCGATTCGGACGGTTCGGGCTCCTGCAAGTCCAAAGGAGTCATCAACACCAGTGGCAGCAACGCCACCATCCGAGCCGATGGCGAACCCGGCTGTGACACGGAGTTGCCCGCCGCTGCCGGCGCCGGTTGCGGTCGGATCGAAGTGGTGGCCGCAGGGTCCGGTGCCTGCGGCTACCCGGCCTGCTCCAGTACCGGCATGGTCGCACCGAACCCGACCAGCTCATCAAGCCCGATGACCCGGGCCGCGCTCGATTGGATGTACAACTGCAAGTCGACCTACCCGGCCGATCTCGAGATCGGCGGTTGCCGCGACGCCGCCACCCGACCGGCCTACATCGACCGTCTGGTTGATGACGTCGGCTCCTCGGGCACGCCGACCGGCTTCCGTAGCTATCGGGACGAGGGCTATCCGTGCACGATCAAGAACAACGAGACCGTCGTCGTGCCGGAAGGGAACTGGGTGGTCGACTGTGACCTGACGATCGGTGAGGAGTTGACCTTCAGCGGTGGCAACGTCGTCTTCGACGGCGACGTCGGACTGTCCGGGCAGGCCACCCTCCGCTTCAACACCTCCAACACCAACACCTTCAGTTGGACGGACGGCTCGCTCTACGACATCCGCGACAGCTCCGATGAGGCGGCGTTCGTCCTCCTCCGCAACGGCACCCTGTCGAAGGGATCCCAGTCGTTGGTCGAACTCCACAACGTGATGATGTACGTGAGCGCCTCGTCGAGGCTCGACGTCGGTGACGGTTCGGGAAGCATGACGTGGATCGCCCCGACGATCGGGCCGTTCGAGGATCTGCTGTTGTGGTCGGAGTCGACCGACCAGCACAAGTTCGCCGGTGGATCCTCGCTCGAGATGGAGGGGATCTTCTTCGCCCCGCACGCCGAGTTCGTCTACACCGGCAACAGCGGCCAGGAGCAGGTGTCGGCGCAGTTCATCACCAAGAGGCTGAGCACCAACGGCGTTGGTCTGCTGGACATACGACCCATCCCAAGCAGGGCGGCGGCATTTCCCGAGGATCGAGGAAAACTCATCCGTTGAGACCCTGTTCGGGTGCGGGTTTTCGGTTTTCTCCCGGCTCGCTAGCCTTGAATGGTTCCCTACGAGGTCTCCGCCGTACTCCACGGCTGAGAACACACGGCGCCGAAAACCGGTCCGAGCACACGGGGAACACCGTCTTCACTCCTCCTTAGATTGCCCTGAGGTCCCACGATGTCCAAGATCTGCCAGGTGACCGGCCGCAAGCCGTCGTTCGGTAGGAGCATTTCCCACTCGCACCGCGTCACCAACCGACGTTGGAACCCGAACATCCAAACACAGCGCTTCTGGCTCCCAAGCGAGAAGCGTTGGGTCACGCTGACCGTGTCGGCCAAGGGAATCAAGACCATCAACAAGAAGGGCATCGAGTCCGTCGTTGCCGATATGCGTCGACGGGGGGTGAAGGTCTGATGGCAAAAGCAGGCGACAAGCGCCCCATCATCAAGCTGCGGTCCACCGCCGGTACCGGTTACATGTACGTCACCCGCAAGAACAAGGTCAACAGCCGCGAACGGATCGAGCTGAAGAAGTACGATCCGGTCGTCCGCCAGCACGTCATCTTCAAAGAAGAACGCTGACGTGCCTTCGACCGTCGGTCTCGGCCTCTAGTTTCCCCGCAGTGCGTCCCTCACCGCGTCGCCGGCACACATGACGCCGGGAAACTAGCGTCGGCGAAAGCGACACCATGCTTCGTCGGCTGGTCAGCATCACCGCCGTCGGAGTGGCCTTCCCGGCGGCCGTGATCACGGCCCCCGTCTGGATACTGCTCACCATGGCGGCTGACCTCGTCAGCCGCCTCTGGCGTTTTCCGACTCTCCGTCTGGCCGGCTTCGGTGTCGTGTACCTGGCCCATCAGTGGGTGGGTGTCGCACGGGCGGTTGAGATCTCGGTCACCTCCCGACTCACCCGGGGCAGCAGTCTGCCGGCAGAGCGCGACGTGCAGGCCTGGTGGGCCTCGTCGCTTCTGCAGTGGGCACGCCGCCTTCTCGGGGTCCATTTCGATCCCGTCGACCTGTCGCACGTACCGGCAGGGTCGTTCATCCTCATGAGCCGCCACACCTCGATGGTCGATGCCGTCCTGCCGATCGTGTTGATCTGCACCCACCTGAAACGCTACGCGCACTACGTGTTGAAGGATGAGCTGCTGTGGGATCCGGTCATCAACATCTTCGGCAAACGGCTCGGCAACCAGTTCGTGGGGCGGGGATCGCGAACCGACGCCGACCTCGACGGCATCGCCCGGCTCGCCGGCGGGGCGCTGCCCGACTCGGCCCTCGTCATCTTCCCCGAGGGAACCTACGCCACGCCCCGCAACCGGACCCGGGTGCTCGAGTCGTTGCGCCGCAAGGCCCGGGCCGGTGAACTCGATGCCGATGTCGTGGCCTACGCCGAGAAGTTGAACCATCTGCTACCGCCGAAGCCGGCCGGCTCGCTGGCGTTGATGAGCCATCGACCCAACGCCGATGTCGTCATCCTCGGTCATGTCGGACTGGAGGACATGGCCGATCTGCAAGGCTTCCGACGGCAACTGCCGCTCCGGAATCCGATCGCGGTGCGCTACTGGGTTCACACCCGAAGCGAACTCCCAACCGACCCTCACGACCGGGCGGAGTGGCTCCGCAGCCGTTGGATCGAACTCGATCTGTGGATTGATTCGGTGGATCGCAACGGGGACCCTCGATAGCGGTCAGCGCAGAGACTACCCTTGAACCTCGTTAGCGCAGATCCGAACCAACGTCTTGAATGAGGTGGTTGTGACCCGACTGTCGGCAGCCGATTACCAACATCTATTCCGAGTGGAGGCGGCCCGGCTCAACCAGGTCGAAGAACGTGACCTCAGGGTGGAGATCCCTCACCTCGAGGGCTGGACGGTGCAATCGGTGGTCGGCCACACCGGCTGGGTCTATCGGTTCGCCAACATGTCGCTGCTCGCCGACCCCGACAGTCCACCCAACCGGGGCTCCGTGCCGGAGCCGCCACACGGACCCGAGGTGATCGAGTGGACGGCCGAGGGCGGCGACGAGCTGGGAAAGACACTGTCGGAGATCGACCTCGACAGCCTCCACCCGACGTGGACCGGCCCGCAACCGGCTTTCTGGTGGCTGCGTCGGATGGCCCACGAAGTGGCGATGCACCGGTGGGACGCCGAGTCGGCCACCGCCACCCCGAGCCCCATCGACGCACGCCAGGCCATCGACGGCATCGACGAGATCCTCGAGATCTTCGCCCCCAACCGGATGCAGTTCGACGTCTTGGCCGGCAACGGTGAAACCGTGCACCTTCACGCCACCGACGTCGAAGACGGCGAGTGGGTGGTCACCTACCGGCCCGACGGGATCTCGTGGGAGCACGCCCACGCCAAATCCGACGTGGCCGCCCGCGGCACGGCGTCGGACCTGCTGCTCCTGGTGTGGTGCCGACTCCCCCCGAGCCGGCTCGAACTCTTCGGTGACGCCACACTCCTCGACCGCTGGCAGACCGCCGCCGCCTTCTGACCCTCCGCCCTCCCGAACCGTGCAGCTCGGATGGCCTCGGTGCCACCTGACATCCCCGGATCGGAGGTGCGGCGATCCAGGATGCGGCGATCCGGGCCCTGGGCCGCCTAGGTCAGGGCGACCCGGCGGAGCGGCAGCAACGGATCCTCCGGGACCTCGTACTCGTCGTCCCAGGAGTCGAGACGGTTGCGCCACTGGGAAGCCTCGCCGATCTGGTCGACGTAGGCGGCCTGACGTTTGGCCACCCGTCCGACGGGCGCCTCATCGTCGTTCGACGAGTCGTATTGGGCTTCGATACCGAGCTTGAGATTGCGCAGGGCCTCGCTCCGGAGCTGCGACACCCGGGACTCGGTCACACCGAGGAAGCGGGCCAGTTCCTTCGAGGTCTTGCCCTCGAGGAAGTAGCCGACGATCACCAGGCGTTGACGTTCAGGAAGCAACTTCACGGCGTCACGCAGGTAGTTGTGCAGCTCGCGGGTCTCGAGTTCCTCCGACGGCTCGACGGCGCTGTCGTCGCTCAGGATGTCGACGAGGGTCAGATCCTCATCGGTGTCGGCGCTGGTCTCGTGATCGAGAGCCAGGACGACGGAGCGGAAGAGACGGTCCCGCAGCCGGGCCAACTCGTCCTTGCTGACACCGAGCGCCTTGGCGGTCTCGTCGATGTCGGGCAGACGGCCCAGTTCGCTGGCCAGCTGCTGTTCGGCGGACTCGAGCCGGCGAGCCAGCAGTCGAACCGAGCGGGGTGCCCAGTCGGCGGCTCGGACCGAATCGAGGATCGATCCCCGGATCCGCTGAGCGGCGAACCGCTCGAAGGGCACTCCTCGACTCTCGTCGTAACGGCGGGCCGCCTCGACCAGACCGAGCGCTCCGGCCCGGGCCAGCTCCTCGCGGTCGACGTGGCGGGGAAAGTGCACCGCGACCTGGTAGACGACGTGCTTGACCAGCGGCAGATTCGCCTCGATGCGAGCATTGAGCTCCCCCCGCTGTTTCCCCGATACTCGAGTTGTGTCACCCATTGGTTGATCTCACCCTTCGATAGTCCTCCATGACAAAAAGGGTTCTCGACACGATCCGGCGAAACCTTTAGCGGAAACTGCGAAAAGTTCTCTGGTCCGAGTTTCGGCCACATCCGCTCGCCACTTGAGAAACTTCCCGGTCCGGATCGGGCCGGGGCAACCGGCGCGTTCAGCCGACAACGCCCCCGAGAACTCTCGCCTCTTCGAACTCGACCTTGATCGGACTCCGCAGACCAACCGAGGCGTTGAAGTTCCTGAGCCGCTCGAGCAGCGACCCGCTCAGTGTCGTGCCGGCAGCGGCCAGCATGACGTCGGTAACGGTGAACACATCCTGTCGCAACACCATCCCGGCGGCGAGCTGGTGCAGCGCCCGCTCCTCGATCACCGTGCCATCGCGCCGCAGCCTGCGTCGGGCCCGGTCGATCAGTTCCTTGTCGTGAGATTCCGACCGCTCCAGCTCACCCAACACGGTGTCGATCTCGCCACCGAGCAGAAGACGGTCGGCGACGGCATTGGCGAACGCCAGGATCTCGACGTGACGGGCCAATTCGTCGGGATGCGTCTCTGCTCCGGCTTCGGAGCGGATGATCGTGGAGACCCCCTCGAGTCGAGGGATGTGGCCCAACAGCTGGGCGGTCACATCCGGGTGGCGGTCCAGCATCGCCTGTTCGGCCTCGCTGAGTGGCTGTCGAAGCTCGGCCTTCTCCAGGACGGCGGCGGGAACGGCCGTGTAGCCGACACCTCCCAGCATGGCGGCCAACCTCATTTGCCAATCGTCCTCCAGGCCGTACACACCGGCCACGCCCTGCACCACCTCGACCACATGGCGGGTTCGCCTGGTCACCCTCGGGCTGACCATGCCGACAACCTCGGTCAGTGCTTCGACCGCACCGGACAGTGTCTGCTCGAGCAGTTGACGTTCGGCCGACACGAGACGGAACTGTTCAAGTGCCTTGTCAAGGGCGCCGGTCAGCGCCTCCTTGTCCATGGGCTTGATCAGAAAGCGGAAGATGCTCCCACCGTTGACCGCGGCCACCGTCGAGTCCAGGTTGGCCTGGCCACTCAGGATCATCTGTATGGCGTCGGGTTGAACCTCATGCGCCTTGGCCAGAAACTCCTCGCCGCTCATGTTCGACATCCGCATGTCGGAGACCACAACGGCGTACAGATGCTGATTCAGCAGGTTCAGTCCCTCGTGGCCGCCGACCGCCGTGTCGAACTCGTACGCGCGCCTCAATGTTCGACGAAACCCGTCCAACACATTGGGCTCGTCGTCGACAAAGAGGATTCGTTGGGTCATCCGCTCGTTCCCGGCGTGGCCACCGTAAGCTCCTTTCGGAGTCGCCCGTCGAGTTCTCCGATCACGTCGTCCAGCACACACGTCTCGGACGACGGGCTCGTGGGTACGAGATCCTCGATCACCGCATGGCGGGCCAGGCCGAGCGCCCAGGCCATGGGAGAGCCGTGAGCCCGCTCGTCGAGCGGCCGGCTGAGCGAGCTGACCGCCTCAACGATTTCGAGCGGGAAGGCCCACAGACCGAGCAGGTACCCACCAACGGCGAACCGATCAACACCGAAGGTCAGCCGTTCGTTGGTCACGTCGTTGCTGCCCAGGACGCCTCGTAGGTCGACGGGATCCACCCCCTCCACCATGGACAGGACAAGCGCACCGACCTCGTGCAGCGTTCCGGCCAGGTAGGCCTCTGCCGCCTCGTTCGTGGAGGCGCCGTTCAGCAGGGTGTGAGTTCGTCGGGCCAGCGCCGCCACCTTTTGACTCCGGCGGCTGATGGCGTCGACCTCGAGGACCGCCGACTCGGTGGAGTTGAAGACCGAGTAGCCGGCCACGATGGCTCGAAGCACGTCCACTCCGAGGAAGCCGATGGCCTGGCCGACCGACTCCACCCGGCGGTTCAATCCGAAGAAGGCCGAGTTGACCAGGCGGAGGATCTCAGCGGTGAGCGCGACGTCCTCGTTGAGGATCTGGGCCAACTCGTTGTTGTCGGCCCGATCGGTCTCGATGGCGGCGACGAGTCGATGGTAGACGTCGCCCAAGGCGGGAAGCTGGTCGATGCGGCCGACCAGATCCCTGATATGCTCCGACCCCACCGTCTGTTGAGCAGTACGGATCGCTGCGATGGTGTTCTTCAGGATCCGAACGTCACACGGTTTGCTCAGAAACTGGTGGGCGACGCGGGTGGAACGAAAGACCGACTCCTCCTCGGCGTAGCCGGACAGAATGACTCGAGCCGTCGAGGGACTGGTGGCCCGGATCGCGGTCAACAACTCGGCGCCGTCCATCGTCGGCATCCGCATATCGGTCACGACGACATCGAAGTTGATGTCCTCCGCCAGCGACAGCGCCTCTTCACCGCTCTGGGCGAAGTACATCTCCCATTCGCTTCGCATGTCGCGCGTGGCACGGCGCGTGCCCTGCAGGATATTCGGCTCGTCATCCACGAACAGGATCTTCAGCACACATCAGCCCTCCGCGTCGGCGTTGACGGTTGCCTATCGGGTCGACTCCCACCGGCTGTTAGCTGTTGACCGATCTGTTCTCCACCATTGCGCCTCAACTCCGACCATGATTCGGCCGATTTCCTTGCCAAGGAGTGAAGCGTGCAGCCACCGTCGAACGCCACCGTTCCCGACAGAACGATCCACCCCGTAGACCGGACGGCCACGCGCTGCGACGACCACCGCTCCCCGTTGTGTGCTTGGGCGGCCCTCAGCGAACTCGACGGTATCGCCTTCGACGCACTGCTGTCGTCGGTCGATCACCGGATCTGGTGGAAGAACACCGAGGGCGAGATCATGGGATGCAACCAGGCGTTCGCCGAAGGCTTCGGGTTCGAGTCACCGAGGGATCTGATCGGACTGACCGATCACGATCTCCCGTTGCCCTCCGAACTCGCTCACAAGTTCGAGCTCGACGACCAGCGGGTGATGCGGACCAAGGTTCCTGTGAGGAACGCTCAAACGTGGCTCGACCAGGGATCGAGTTCGGGACATGTCCAGTTCAGCCTGGTCCCCCTGACCGATGATGACGACACGGTGATCGGGCTGCTCGGCATCTCCACCGACATTTCGGACCGGGTGGAAATCGAGCAACAACTGGCGGCCGAGCGGGACGTTCTCGACAAGATACTGAGCAACATCCCCTACCAGATCGCCTGGCAGGATCGCCGGCACCGATTCCTCGGCGCCAACCCGGCCTTCAAGGCGTTGGTCGGTCTGCACCCCAACGACCAGATCACCGGTTTGGCAGCGAACGATCTCCCCGGAGTCGTTCCGGATTGGTTGGAGACCCTCACCGCCGGCAACGAAGCGGTGATGGGCCCCGGAGGAACCGAGGCCCACGAACTCGTCACGGTCGAGACCGACGAGGGTCGAACCCGTCATCTCGACATCAGTCGGGTGCCCCTCACCGACGCCGGCGGGATCGTGACGGGTCTGCTGCTCATGTTCCGTGACATCACCGAGAGGCAGACTCTCGAAGCCCGGTTGGCCGACGGTTCCAAGATGGAGGCGATCGGTCAACTGGCCTCGGGCGTCGCCCACGAGATCAACACACCCATTCAGTTCGTCGGTGACAATCTGAGCTTCCTGAAGTCCGTTACCCACGATCTGACTCGGTTGTTGTTCACGGCGGTCGACGTGGCCGAGACGGTCGTCAACGAAGCGGTCGTCACCGATGCGGAGTCGACGGCAAAGGCCAAGGCCGAGGCTCTGATAGCGGCCTGCGAACAGGCCGATCTCAACTTCCTGAACGACGAGGTACCGCGAGCCGTCGATCAGTCCCGGGAAGGCGTCGAGCGGGTCAGCAGGATCGTGCGGGCGCTGAAGGAATTCGCCCATCCCGGGGGTGAGGAACCCGAGCCGACCCAGGTCAACGATGTGATCACGTCGACGATTTCGGTGGCGTCCAATGAGTGGAAGTACGTGGCCGAGGTGGAGTTGGCCCTCGACCCCGATCTTCCCCAGGCGTGCTGCCGGCCCGGCAAGATCGGTCAGGTGATCCTGATCCTCGTGGTCAACGCCGCCCAGGCGATCGCCGAACGGGCCGACACCGACCGGCTGGGTCGCATCACCGTCACCACCCGAGCCACCGAAGACGCAATCGAGATCTCGGTATCCGACACCGGAGGCGGCATCGCCGATGATGTTCTGCCCCATATCTTCGAGCCCTTCTTCACCACCAAGGAGGTGGGCAAGGGAAGCGGACAGGGTCTCTCGCTGGCTCACAGAATCGTGACCCGGGACCACGGCGGCACCCTGACCGTCGACACCGACACCGACGAAGGCACGACGACATTCACGATCACCATCCCCAAGGAAGTAGCGCCAGATGACAGACAACCCACCTAGCGATGTTCACGCGATGAGCGTCGACGGGGGCGAGGACCGGAACGGCGGATCCCTGCTCAAACAGATGACGGCCTGCATCCCATCGTCGGACGTGCTGAAGGATGAAGAATGGCGCCAGCGACATCACATCCTCGTCATCGGCTACATGGTGACGGCATCGATCGCCCTGATCGTCGCCGTTCTCATAGATCTCGACCAGGGGGATTTCGACATCTCCCACACCATCACCGAGGCCATCGTCGCCGCCGCACCCGCCGCACTCCTGCCCCTCGTCCCCGGTCGCCAGCTCCAACAGCTCACGACAACGACCGGGATTCTCATCGGCTGTGGACTGCTGGTTCACGGCACTGACGGACTCATCGAGTCACACTTCGGGTTTTTCGTGACCCTTCCTCTGATCGCCCTCTACGCCGATTGGCGTCCCTACCTCTACGCCGTGATCTACGTGGCCGGCACACACGGGATCGGCGGTACGATCTCCCCGGAATCCATGTACAACCATGAGCCCGCGCTCACCGCTCCGTTCACGTGGGGATTGATCCACGCCGCGTTCATCGTCGCTCTTTCGGTGGTCATGGTGGTCCACTGGAACTTCTCCGACCGCCGACGTTTGGAGTTGGTCGATGCACTTCATGATCTGAAGGACGCCCAGTCCAAGCTGGTCGAAGCCCAGAAGCTCGAATCGATCGGTTCGCTGGCGGCCGGTGTCGCCCACGAGATCAACACCCCGATTCAGTTCGTGGGCGACAACCTCCGGTTCCTTTCCGAAACCACGTCCGACACCAACCGCTTCGTTCAGACGTGGCTGGACCACCGGGAGGATTTCGTCGATCCGCAACGGGCAATGGCCGCGCTCGAGGCATTGAAGGTCGTGGCCAACGAGGTCGACCTGGAATTCGCCCTCGAGGAGGCGCTACCGGCGGTGACCCAGAGCAAGGAGGGGATCGACCGGGTGGCGCAGATCGTTCTGGCCATGAAGGGCTTCTCCCATCCCCGCAACGAGATCGAGCCGAACGACATCAACGGCCTGGTCTCCACCACGATCACCGTGTCGCGCAGCGAATGGAAGTACGTGGCCGACGTCGATCTCGATCTCGATCCCGACATCCCGGCGGTCCCGGTGCCGGCCGGCTCGTTCAATCAGGTTCTTCTCAACCTGATCGTCAACGCCGCTCACGCCATCGAGGAGCGAGGCGATACAGGCGACCCGGGCGTTATTCGGATCTCGACCACCCAACACGACGACCGGATGGTGGCGGTGTCGGTCACCGACAACGGGTGCGGCATTCCGCCCGAGCTGCAGAACCGCATCTTCGAGCAGTTCTTCACCACCAAGGAGGTCGGCCGGGGTACCGGTCAGGGCCTCTCCATCGCTCATTCGCTGGTCACCGGTCTCGGTGGTCGGATCGAGATCGAGAGTGAGGTCGGCACGGGCACGACCTTCCGGATACTGCTGCCCAGCACGAGGTCGGACAGCGACACGGCCGTCTCGTCCAACGGCAAACCTGCGGCGGTCTGATCGGCTCCGCTTCGGCGAGCCGGACTAGCCGCCGACGCCGCTGAACTGCGAAATCGGAACTCCCCGGCGGTGGAGGTCGACCAGGATCATGTTGCCGTCCTCCCACTCGCTCAGACCGGAGGCGCCGGTCGGGCCGAGTCCGTCGATCAGTCGAAGCGCGATCACGGTGGCGACTGCCGCGGCAACCACCGACGGGAAAGCCGTGACGGCATACACGATCGACTCCACCCGTCCGGTCCGCCACCCCCGGACTTCGGCCCGAACGGCACCCGGACCACCATCGTGGTGTGGCTTCCGGAGCATGGGCAGTCGCGACGTCAGCCGATCACGGCGGGTGGCCGACACCCGGGCCGAGAGACGTTTGGCCTCGGGATACGTTCGATGGAGGAGAATCGGACTTGCCAGCGCGCCCCGGTAGCAGTCTCTGGCGCCGATCGGTTCGGGAAACCACGCCAGATCGCGCCCCGAGCCTCCGGCCCGTAACTCCCAACCCGATCCCACCCAGTCCCGACCCGGACTTTTGAGCGCCTGGTGGTGCTGCCGGGCGCAGGCCGGACCGGCGGTTCCGGCTTTGGCGATGTTGATGGAGTCGACGGTGTCGAGTTGGTCACCGGCGTAGCGGGCCAGCAGGCAGCCGAGGCCGGGGGCCATCCCGGCTCCGACAACCATCGACCGGCCGGCGCGGCGGGCGAGGGCGTCGAGTTCCAGAAGGGCGACGACGTCGGAGGGTGAGTCGGAGATCGACACGACATGGCTCCCCGCCGTCAACAGCGTGGCGGCCAGCGCCGGATGGGTACCGCACGGCGTGGCCAGGATGACGACGTCGGGTGGATCGACGCCCGGACTCGGACCGATGGGAGTGCCGCCGGCCCGCTCCCCGGCAAGCCGTTCGGCCCGCTCGATGGCCGTGGCGTCGATGTCGTGGAGCCGCAGCGAAAGCGGCGGGGACCGGTCGTCGACGAGATGGCGGACGATGTTCGTGCCGGTGGTTCCGAGACCGGCGACGGCGACCGTCGGGGTCATTCGTCGGAACCGAGGAACTCGATGAGTTCAGCCTCGGTGAGTTCCCGCCAACCGCCGGTCTGGGGAGGGACGCCGCCCCTGCCCCGCAACCGAAAGAGGGTGGCGATCAGGCCGGTCAAACCGAGCGCGGCCATCACCCGTCGAGCCAGAGTGAGCATGCGGCCCAGCCTACTTACCGCGGGTCGGCGTTAGGGTTTGCCGTATGAATGATTGGAACAAGCAGGTCATCGAGGAGTTCCGGGCCAACAACGGCAAGGTCGCCCAGTTCGGTGACGCTCCGCTGGTCGTACTGAGCACCATCGGGGCCAAATCGGGCCAGGTGCGAGAGATCCCCCTGGTGGCCCTCGTCGAGGACGACGCCATGGTCGTGTTCGCCTCGAAGGCTGGCGCGCCGACCCATCCCGACTGGTACTACAACCTGAAGGCCCACCCCGAGATCAACGTCGAGTACGGGTCGGAGTCGTTCACCGCCCGCGTCGAGGAGTTACCCGAGTCCGAAGCGCGGGCGGCGCTGGCCCGCCAGGCCCAAATCGCACCACAGTTCGCCGAGTACGTCGAGTCGGCGGCACCCCGGGTCATTCCGGCGTTCTCCATCAAGAGGCTCTGACCGTGAAGGTGTCGATGTGGATTCACAACCAGCTCGGCTGGGACGAGATCGTCGAGTTGGCGAAGCTTGCCGACGGCGATCCGGCCTGGTCGTCGATCTGGTTCGCCGACCACTACATGCCCAACACCTCCTCCGGCGAACCGGTCGATGGTGACAGTCACGAAGCGTGGGCGGTGCTGGCCGGTCTGGCCGCCGTGACCGGGCGGGTCCGGCTTGGACCACTGGTCTCGCCGACGTCGGTTCACCACCCCGCGCTGCTCGCCAACCGGGCAGCCACCATCGATCACATCTCGGGCGGTCGTTTCATCCTCGGGTTGGGTGCCGGGTGGCAGGTCAACGAACACCACGCCTACGGCATCGAGCTCGAGCCACCCAGGACACGCGTCGACCGTTTCGAGGAGGGCATCCAGATCGTGCGTTCACTGCTCGACAACGAACGCACCAACTTCAACGGCACCCACTACAGCATCACCGACGCCCCCTGTGAGCCTCATCCGGTCCAGGGAAAGCTGCCGATCGTCGTGGGAACGGCGGGCGCACGGATGATGCGGATCACCGCCCGGTGGGCCGACGAGTGGAACGCCTGGGGTGCCCCGGAGCTCGCCGCCAGGCAGCGGGGCCGCTTCGGCGATGCGTGTGATGCGGTCGGCACCGATCCGGCCACGATTCGCACCTCGTCACAGGCGCTGGTGTTCATGAGCGACGACGGCTCCGCGCTGGCCGAGCGGCGAGCCGAGGTCGACCTGGAACGGTCGCTCGTCGGCACCCCGGCACAGTTGGTCGAGGAACTCGGTGCCTACGCGGAGGCCGGCTTCGACGAGTTCATCCTCCTCAGCGCCACCTTGGGTGATTCCCCGGCGGAGCGGCGGGAGGCCTACGAACGCTTCGCCGCCGAGGTCATCGCCGCCCTGTAGGGAACGCTTCGAGGCGGCAAGCCGCTACAAGTTCCGGGGGGCTGTGGGGCGGTAGCCGAGCTGGTCGGCTTCGGCCAGGCAGTCGTCGACCGGTTTGATACCGGCCGATGTATGAGCCTCCTGCACACAGGCAGCGGCCGACGCCACCGCCAGACGCAGACAGTCTTCCACCTCCCACTCCTCGTGGAAGCCGTGGATCACCCCCGCGGCGAAGGCGTCGCCGGCTCCGACGGCACTGCGCACGCCCTCGGGCGGGAGTCGCACCGAACCCTGGCGCCACGTGTGACCACCCGGGGCGGCGGCCACCGCGCCGGTCGGGAAGTGGACGACCGCCAACGTCGACACCCCCATCTCGACCAGACGCAACGCCATGGCTTCGAGCGTCGGCCAGTCAACCGGGCCCTCCGCGTCGGGGCTGGGTGACGTGATCCCGGTGATCGCTCCGGCCTCCAGCTCGTTGATGACGATGCTGCTGAGGTGCGGCAGGCAGGGGGTGACGAGTGCACGGGCGAGGTCGTCGTCGAGGTCGACCATCTCCATATTGGTGTGCATGCCGGCCGCCTGGCCCCGGGCCAGGAGGCGAGACCAGCCGGTTCCGCCGGATGGGTCGCCCCCGGCTCGATCGCCGTCGATCGGTGTGTCCATCATCTTCAGGGCGCCCGGTGATCCGGCGTGCAGAATGCGGGCCCCGGACTGCTCGATGGCGGATCCGGCCGCGTCGAAGGCGTCGTTGGCCCCGGCGTGATAGAACATGGTGCGGCGGCCACCGCTGCGTTCGAGGAAGACGTCGGTGAACGATGTGGCCACGCCAGGTAGCACCAGGAATCCGGACCGGTCGATCCCGAGACGGTCGCACTCGGCCAGGAGAAACCGGCCGTGCTCGTCGTCACCGAGGGCGCCGTGAAACGACACGGGGTAGTCGACACCGAGCTGGCGAAGGTTGACCGCCATGTTGAGCGCGGGACCGCCGCTGCTCAGCGAGACCTCGGTGATCATCGCCAGATGGTCCGGTTCGGGATACCGGTCGATGATCTTGGCCATGTCGACGACCGCGCATCCGACCGAGGTGATGCCCCGTGCCACCGCAGCGGATCCCTCGGACGCACCACTCACGGCGACTAGGCCTCCCGCAGAACCGGCTCGGTGATCTCCAGGTCATCCTCGAGCGATCGAAACGGCGAGACCCCGACATCGGCCAGCGCCTGATGGTACGAGCGCACGGCATCGGCCGGGCTCAGCTCCTCCCGCAGCACGATCCGCATGTGTCGAAGCAGGTCGAGTTGGGATTCGCAGCGTTGGATCTTGCGGCCGAACAGCGCCACACGGGCGCCGCAGTGCTCAGCCTGATGCAACAGCTCGAACGTGTCGCGGGTGGTACCGGCCGAACCGCCCAGGATCCCGATGACGAGCGTCGGATCGTGTTCGGCCAATTCGGTGAGCGCCCCGGGCCCGTTGTAGGCCATCTTCAGGAACAGCGGTCGGTGGGCGGAGGTGACACCGGCCAGCGCCCGCACGATCGAGTCGTTGACGAACGATCCGACGTGTTTGGGATCAAGCCGATCGGGAGCGTTCGGGTTGAACACCTCGAGGAAGTGGCGGATACCGACGGCCGCCGCATCGATTCGGAACCGCGCGTAGTCGTCGAGTGCTTGCCGGTCGAGTTCGAGATCGTTGTTGAACGTGATCGAGTAGAGGACGAGATCGCAGAACGGACGAACCGAGGCCAGGTCGGCGGTGCGGAACGGCCGCGACGGGATCGACGAGTACTGGGAGCCGCGCTGGTTCCAGATGTCGGTGGTGTCGTTGGCCCGGACGGCAAGGGTGAGGTCGCTATCGACGGCGAGATCGCCACCACCGGCCAGACGCTCGCCATTGGAGGCCGAGGTCAGGAGAATGTCGATCTCGCCCTGCCCGATGAGAGCCCTCATGGCATCGAGATACTCGGCTCGGGTGCGGTAGCGGCCGGGCCCGGCATCGCCGACGGGGATGTAGGTCTCCGGTCGGGGCCCGGCGGCGGTGACACCGAAGGCCATATCGGCGTCCTTCGCGTCCGCGATGATGAAATCGGCGTTGGTGTAGCTGCCATCCAGCACCCGACCCAGTTTCCGATCGAGTCGGCGATGGGGCGGCTCGGCGTTGACCGTGTTGTCGTCTTGACCCACGAAATCTCCTGACGGTGCGCAACGGGTGTGAGCATTCGGGCGGACGGTCCAAATGTAGCTCCGCAGCCGAGACGGACCCGGCATCGAGCCTTGGCCCGGTCGCCGGATCCGGCTCCACCCGATCCATCCGACGATCGGTGCCGCCACTACCATTTCCGGCCATGAGCGAGCGTCCTTTCAAGATCCTCGGCCTGCAGCAGATCGCCATCGGGAGCCTCGATCTGGCCGCGCTCAGCACACTGTGGGTCGATACGTTCGGTGTGCCCAAGGTGGGTCGGTACACGAGCGAGAACGAAAACGTTCAGGAGGAGATCCTGCGGCTGGGCGCGGGAGCTCACGCCGTGGAGATCGATCTGATGCAGCCGCTCGATCCCGAGTCGAAGCCGAAGGTGCACGAACCGACGCTCAACCACATCGGCCTGTGGGTCGACGACCTGCCGGCTGCCGTCGAATGGCTGACCGACCAGGGCATGCGGTTCACACCGGGCGGGATCCGACCCGGCGCTGCGGGGCACGACATCGTCTTCGTCCACCCGAAAGGCAACGACGAGTTCCCTCTGTCGGGTGTCGGAGTGCTGATCGAACTGGTGCAGGCCCCGCCCGATGTGATCACCACCCTGGGCTCGTGACGGTGCTGCGAGCGCTCGCCGCGGTGTGCCATGATTGGCCGATGAGCGCCACAGAATCGTCTTTCACCTCGGCGGCCGACGGCACCGAGATCGCCACCACCGCCTGGGTCGACGTCGAGGACTCACCGAGGGGGGCCGTTCAGATCGCCCACGGCCTCGCCGAACATGCGGCCCGTTACGACCGCTTCGCCCGAGCCCTCAACGACGCCGGGTTTGTCGTCTTCGCCACCGATCATCGGGGTCACGGTCGAACCGGCGAGAACAGTGGGCAAGGCCTTGGCCACTTCGGTGATGTCGGCTTCGACGGCCTCATCGCCGATGTCGTCCAATTCGGACAGTGGATCGGCGGATCGTACCCTGCCCTACCGGTCTTCCTCGTCGGTCATTCGATGGGATCCTTTGCGGCACAGACCGCCATCATTGATCACCATGACATCTGGCGTGGCGTGGTGCTGTCGGGATCGACGGCGCTCGACGTGCTGGCCGCCGGCATGGCCGAGGCCGAGGGCCCGGTCGGGCTGGAGGCCTTCAACGCCGGATTCGAGCATCGCACGGGATTCGAATGGTTGTCGCGGGACGAAGCCGAGGTCGACGCCTACGTAGCCGACCCGTGGTGTGGATTCGAGACTCCACCGGAGACGATCCCGCTACTCTTCGGCGGTGCGGCCCGTCTCGCCGACCCGGAGGCACTCGGTGGGATTCGGTCCGATCTGCCGTTGTTGCTTGCGTCGGGTAGCGACGACCCGTTGGCCGGGGGCGGCGAACTGGTGACGCTGCTCGGCGAACGATATCGGGCGGCCGGGATCGACGACGTCACCGTCACGATCTACCCGGCCGCCCGCCACGAGATTCTCAACGAGACCAACCGGGACGAGGTCACGGCCGACATCATCGGCTGGCTCGACTCGCACTGCTGACCGGGGCACGGGCCGCCCCGGCCGACCGGTGTCGATCGACGGGGTGACCCGAAAGCCTCGGTCGTTCTAGGCGGCGACGTCGGGGGTGCGATCGGAGCCACTCGGCGCGACGACAACCGGCAGACCGGTGCGCTTCACCAGCTTGCGGACCGAACGCTTGCTGACCAGCCGCTCGGGCACCGCGATCGCGGTGATCCCGGGGGTGACGAGTTTGGCGACGTCGGTGTGGGGCCACCGGTAGCTGGCGACGACGGTGGTGTCGCCGCCGACTCGACTGCGGCAGTAGCCGTCGAGCTGGTCCATGGCCCGGCCTTCGGCCTCGGCGCGGTCGAGGTTCTCGGAGGTGGCGTAGTCGCTGATGTCGCGTCGTACGCGGTCGGTGATGAGCATGACGACCGTGGCGTCGCCGCCCCGTTCGACAGTGGAGTGGGCCAGATCGAGCGTGGCGTCGCCGCCCTTGGTGGGCTCGACGAGGGTGAGGAGGTGTTCACGCTTGGTCATGTCAGCCTTCTTTCTTCTTCTCTTCTAGGTTTGGTTGCTTGGGGGGAGTGGTTCGAGCGGTGGGCACGTGACCGGATCATTCCGGTTCGGTCGACCAGGGAATCGAGGCGACGAGATCCCAGAGGTACTCGTCGCTGATGTCGTCCCCGGTGAGGAGGAGCCGGTAGTAGATGGGGGCGAGCAGTCGGTCGAGCATGTGGTCGAGGACCTCAGCCGGGGCCTCGGGGCCGATGACATCGGCCACCAGCTCCGCAGCGAGCGCTCGACGATGACGCCAGAACGCATGGAAACTGTCGGCCAGTTCGACGTTGCGAGCCGCTTCGCCGACAATGCCGGCGATCAGAGGCCCGAAATCGGTGGTGCGGTTGAAGCGGACGATGTCCTTGAGAAAGGTGAAGAGATTGAAGCGGGGATCGGGATCGAGCGGAACCGGGCCGACGGCCTCGCCGGCCATGGTCTGCACCAGATCGATGACGAGCTGCTCCTTGGACGACCAACGGCGGTAGAGGGTGTCTTTGCCGACGCCGGCAGTGGTGGCGATCTCCTCCATGGTGGCGCCGGTGAACCCGCGTCGGGCCATCACGTCGCGGGCCGCCGTCAGGATCATTCGATCCCGTGATGGGTCCCGGGGACGACCTCGGCGTTTGGTTTCGGCGGTTTCGATCACAGCCCTCAGTTTACCATACGCAACCGTTTGGTAAATATGCCTGCTGTCACAGTACGTCACCAGCGATGTCCGGCCCCGTGCCCTGGTGATGCCGGCGCGCGGTGTCAAGGACCTTGGACTCTGGAACCCCAACCGGGTGAGGCGGACGATGAAACTGGTAGTCAGTGGCGGCGTCAGACCGTCGCGACGAAAGGGCCACGGAGATGGCTGACAACCCGGAAGTCTTCAATCGGCAACCGATGCCCACCAATGGACGAGGTCGTGACGACAACCGACCACCGTCATCGGAGCTCGTTGTTCTCGCCGCCGGCGTTCTGATCTCGGCCATCGTGGTCATCGTCGTGGTGTTGGCCCTCCTCGGCAACGACGACACATCGATCGACACGACCGACACATCGACCGCCGGCACGACGACGACGGAATCGACCACCGCGGAGACCACGGCCTCGACCACCGACGCCACAACAGCCTCGTCGGACTCGACGACAACGGCCGAGCCGACCAAGACGGACTCGACCGCAACGTCAAGCTCGACCACGACGCCGGCGCCCGATCCCGACACCTACCGCAGCGCCGTGTGGCCGTGGCCCGAGTCCGCCACCCGTTACACCGATCCGGTCGACGCGGCCCTGGGCTTCGCGGTGGACTTCATCGGGTTCACCGATCCCGTGGTCGGCGAGTTCCAACAGGGCGACAGCCGCTCCGGCGAAGTCGAGATTCGGCCGGTGGCCGATGGCCCGGTGACCGTCGTGATCGTTCGTCTGCTCGGCTCCGACGACACCTGGTGGGTCCTCGGAGCCGCGACCGCCAACATCACGGTCACCCAGCCGACGGCGATGTCGGAGATCGAGTCGCCGTTGACGATCACCGGCACGGCTCTCGCCTTCGAAGGCCACGTCGATGTGACCATGAGAACCGACGGCGGCACCCGACCGCTGGTCGAGACCTTCGCAACCGGTGGCGGTGACGTACCGCGGCCGTTCGAAACCACCATCGAATGGTCTGACCCCGGGGCCGGCGGTGGAGCGCTCGTGCTGACGACGTCGGGCGGTGAAGACGACCGGATCTGGGAGGCCGCCGTGACCCGCATCCTGTTCGACGGCACATGATCAACGATCGAGGGGCGACGAACGGAAAGGAGCAGAAAAGATGACCGCAGTCAACGATCGGAAGCATCCCGGCATCATCGAACGTCCGCCGGACCGTCCGGCCTACGACGACGAGGAGGACTCCGAACCGGAGCTCGTGAGCGCGGAAACCATCGAGATGTTGTTGCGGGGGGCCAAGGCGTTGGTCATGGTGGTCAACGTCGTGATCCTCATCACCTTCTCCATTCTGACGCTCGGCTTCCTCCTCCACCTGGCCGGAGCCAGTCCGGAGGCGGCGTTCGTCGACTGGATGTACCGAACCACGGAGCGGGCGATGCAGCCCTTCCGCGGCATGTACCCGATTCAGGAGATCGACGGTCGTTCGGTGTTCGACGCCTCGCTGCTCTTCGCCGCAGCCATGTACGGCTTCGTGGCGATCTGCCTCCACGGCTTCGTCGCCTATCTGTCGGCCTACATTCGCCGCTACCACCGGCGGGCGACGGAGGCCGCGAACCGATCGGGTTCGGCACCCGGCCCCGGCGACTCGTTCGCCTGACGAATCGTGGCGATCCTCGGTCCATACACAAGACGCCGGTACCGGCGAGACCGGTGACCGACGAGATGCGCTGTGGTCAGATCACGGAGACGTTTGTTCGAGCGCTGGGCGAACGGTCGGATCTGCCTCCGGTCCAGATCATCGGAGGCAACGGTGCAGCAGCGCTGTTGAGCGATGAAACGGAGATCGACCTCGAGTCGCGCACGATCCGAGCTCCGGCGACGTGCGATCTCCCCCGGCTGAGAGCCGACCGGTCCGTACGGGATCTCGACACCCTCGTCCTCTCGACCGACCCGCAGGAAATCGAGGCCGTCCGGCTTCTGGGTGAGGAGTCGATCGGCGGCGAGCTGAAGATCAGCGTCTTCGGCTTGAAACCCCTGACCGAGCTCCACGATCAGCGCCGACGACCGGCTCGATCCGTGGCGAGGATCTTCCTCGCCGACCGCTACGTCACGACCGTCCCGGACGTCCGACGGGAGACGACGATCACTGAAGGATTCAAGGCGCTCTACCCGTTTCGGGTGCCGATCACGACCGAAACCTTCGACACGTTCCAACTCGTGATCGGCGGGCGGCCGCCCGCCCCGACCTCCCATCCTGGTACCACGATTCTGAACTACCTGACGCGGTCGATCTCGGGCCTGCGGGCAAAGGACGCCGCCAAGGTCGAAACGATGACGGAGAACGTCCTGACCCGTTATCCCGACATCAGGGAGTGGATCCACGACGGACCAGGTCGTGACATGCTCGACCTGGCACGGATCCTCCACACCCTTCGAGAACCTCGCCGCCGGCCTCAGACCCTTCGACTCGGCTCACTACTCGCCGTCGATCCCTATCCACTGGCCGAACTCGGCCGGCATCCGGGATTCATGGCCTCGCAACAACGCCGAGGTGCGCAACGTCTGATCATCGAGGCCACGCACCTCAAGGCGTGGCTCCTCGGAACCGTCGAGTCCAATCCACGGGTCGTCAGCTTCTGGCAGAAGCACATCGAAGATCGAGTCGACGCCATCGTCCACAACGAGCCGTAGCGTTCGGGGCCGCTCCCTGGCTGCTCGACTCATCACCCGAACCCGAGAGCGTTCGATGTGACCATCGGCCCTTCCCGGCGACGGTGGATGAGCTCATACTCATCGCATGCTTCGACTCGGCGGCCTGGTGGGAGCGGCGCTACTCGCGCTGACCGTTGCCTGCGCGCCCGCGGAGTACAGCCAGGTCGCCGGGCCGGCAACCGGCGTGGTCCGACCATCGAGCCCGGCCGTCGATCCCACGACAACCACGGTCGACTCCTCGACAAGCACCGTCGCCGGTCCCGACGCCGCCGACGAGACGACCACCCAGCCGCGTCGTCGCTCCTTCACGATGGCCTTCACCGGCGACCTTCTCCTCCACAGCCGGGTCAACGCCGCAGCCGCCGCCAACGCCGCCGACGACGACTACCGGGAGTACGACTACGAGTCGCTCCTCGCGCCGATTGCCGACCTCATCGCCGAGGTCGACTGGGCCGTCTGCCATCTCGAGGTGAGCCTGTCGGCCGACAACACCCGCCTCCGTTCGTTTCCCGTGTTCCGGGCCCCCGGAGACATCGCCCACGACGTGCGGAGAGTCGGCTACGACTCCTGCAGCACCGCATCCAACCATGTCCTCGACCACGGGTCCAGGGGGGTGGCCGAGACGCTTGGCGTCCTCGATGCCGCCGATCTCGGACACACAGGTTCGGCCCGCACCCCCGAGGAACGGTTCGACAGCATCTGGATCGAGGCGGGCGACGTGACGGTGGCCCACCTGTCGTACACCTACGGCTTCAACGGATTCGCCGTGCCGTCCGACATGCCGTGGTTGTCGAACCGTATCGACGAGCAGGTGATCCTGGCCGACGCCGCCCGGGCCCGGGCCGCGGGAGCCGAGTACCTGTTGCTGTCCCTGCACTGGGGTGACCAGTACCAGCATGCTCCGAACCGATCGCAGCGCGACCTGGGATCCCACCTGCTGGCCTCACCCGACATCGACCTGATCGTCGGCCATCACGCTCACGTCGTCCAGCCGATCGACCGGATCGACGGCGAGTGGCTGGTCTACGGACTCGGCAACCTGCTCTCGGCGTCACCCCAGCCGTCCCGGCGAGACGAACTGATGGTCCGGATCACCGTCACCGAGCAACCCGACCGAACCTTCTCGACCGAACTCCAGGCGATCCCGCTCCATCTCGACCGAATGACGCTGACGGTGCACCCATCCAACCCCGCGCTTGGGAGAACCGGCGACGACCTGGCGCTGGAGGCCGGACTCGATGCCAGCTGGCATCGGGTGTCGGCCGTGCTCGACGAGGGATCCGGGCGGGTCGAACTGACGCTCGGCTGACACCACCACGACCCAAAGCGGGCCGCTTCCGGTGGGAACCGCGCGATCAGGACCATCGCCTCTGGCCGGTGGGCGCCGTTCGGGAAACCATGGGAGTGCGAGTCAGCGATCCGAGAGGCAACAATGCAGAACGAACGCCGCGAGGTCATCGTCGGAATCGATGGGTCGGAACACGCGAGACGGGCGCTCGCCTGGGCCGTGGCCAAGACCGATGTCCTGGGCCCGATCACACCGGTGATGGCCTATGCCATGCAACCGCTCGGGGACGGACTCGGGATGCCCGCCATGTACTTCGAGATCGACCGTGTCGTGAAGGAGGACGCCGAAGAACGGATACAGGCCACACTCGAGGACTTCCCCGCCGTGGCGGACCGGGCGCGGCTCGTACGCCATCAGGCCGGCCCGGCTCTGGTGAGGGCTGCCGCCGAGTCCTCCCTGCTCGTCGTTGGAAGCCGGGGTCGGGGCGCCGTGGCCGAGACGCTGTTCGGGTCGGTCGGCTCCTACTGTGTGAAGCACGCAACGGTGCCGGTGGCCGTCATCACCGATGGCGATCACAACGACCCGACGATCAACCGGGCCGTCGTCGGCATCGACGGCTCGCCGAACTCGGCCGTGGCTCTCGACTGGGCCCTTCGACACGTCGATCCCGCTGGTGAAGTGCTCGCCGTCGGTTGCTGGACCGACCACGTGTTCGGCGAACCACCGTTGCCGAACTCCGAGCTCGAGGCGTCGACCGCCACCATGGTCGAGGGCACCATCGCCATGGTCCGCACGAGGGCCGGCGAAGCCGTCGGGCCGGCGGCCACCATAGAAACCCTGGTGCGCCGCGGTGACCCCCGCATCGTGCTGCGCGAGCTGGCGCAGGCTGCCGATCTGCTGATCATCGGCGCCCGCGGTCACCGGGGAGTGTCGTACCTGCTTCTCGGCTCGACCACCACGTCGCTGTTGCACCATCCGTTGTCGCCGACGGTCGTCGTTCCGCTGGGTGAGTGAGATCGAAGGCGCAGCCCCCGTCCGGCACCGGGACCTTCGACTCTGGGTGGATCCGGGGCAGCCAGTCACGCTGGAGGAGACGCCGGGCCTCGACGAATCCACGAGTCTGATTCATCGGGAGGAGCAACAATGAGAGCAACACGAATTGTCGCCCTGGTCCTCGGAAGCCTGCTCGGTCTGGTAGCCACCGTGCTGCTGGTGTCGGGCACCGTTCTGGGGGGAAGCTATGCCGCCCGCTCCGACGACGGTTTCATCGAGGCGACCCTCGATCCGCTGGTCAGCCCGACCGCGGCCGTGACCGCCGAACGGATCGATCTGGCCACCGATCCCGGCACTCCCGACTGGGTGATCGACATCCTGGACACCGATGTGAGGCTGCGGGTCACCGGCGCCGACGGCCAACGCCCGATCTTCGTCGGCGTGGCACCCGAGGCCGACCTCGACGAGTACCTGTCCGGCGTGGCCCACGACGAGATTTTCGAGGTCGACGACGGTCTGGAGGCCGTCTTCCGTTCCCGGTCCGGCGCGGCCTCGGTCAGCCCACCGACCGGCCAGGACTTCTGGACGATCTCGGTTTCGGGTGACGGAACCCAGGAGCTGGTGTGGGAGGCCGAATCCGGCACGTGGGCGGTCGCCGTGATGAACGCCGACGGATCACCGGGCATCAACGTCGATGTCGACGTCGGGGTTCGCTCAGCGGCGGTGCTGCCGGTGGCCATGGGCCTCCTGGGTGCCGGCGTGCTCACCATTGCGGGCGCCGTCATACTGATCGTTGCCGGCGGCAGAGGCCTCGGAGCCGAACCCGAAACCTCCGAGTCGCCCTCCACCACGGTCGGAGACGGCGCCGCGGCCCCCGCTCCGGCTCCCTATCCGCTGTCGCTGGAAGCCCGCCTCGATCCGAACCTTTCACCCTGGATGTGGTTGATCAAATGGCTGCTCGCCATTCCCCATCTGCTCGTTCTCGTCCTGCTCTGGATCGCCTTCCTGATGACGACGATCGTGGCCGGGTTCGTCATCGCGTTCACCGGCCGTTACCCCCGCAGCATCTTCGACTTCAACGTCGGCGTGCTCCGCTGGAGCTGGCGGGTTTCCTACTACGCGTTCAGTGGCGGACTCGGCACCGACCGGTATCCACCGTTCAGCCTCGGCCACGAACCGGACTATCCGGCCACACTCGACGTCGAGTATCCGGAGCAACTGTCCCGGGGCCTGGTGCTGGTCAAGTGGTGGCTGCTGGCCCTGCCCCACTACGTGGTGGTGGCCGTGATCGCCGGTGGCGGGTTCAGATGGCAGACCGACGGCGGCGCCTCGATCGGTTGGGGTCCGACCGGCGGCGGTCTGGTCGGCATCTTGACGCTCGTGGCGGCCGTGATCCTGCTGGTGACAGGCGGCTACCCTCGTAATCTGTTCGATCTGATCATCGGCCTGAACCGCTGGGTCTACCGGGTCATCGCCTATGCTGCGCTGATGACGGACCGGTATCCACCGTTCCGGCTCGACCAGGGCGGGACCGAATCCGTTCCCCCGTCGGTCCCACCTCGACCCTCTCCTGAAGACGCCGCACTCGATGTCCCCGAGGCGCAAGACCGACCCGAGGTGGTGTCGACGTTCACGGCGCTCGCCGGTCGCTCTCACCGTGTCGATACCGGGCCGCAACCTCAGGAAAGGTCAATGAGATGACGGATTCACACTTGCAAGATCCGAGCGATGCACCGATCACCGAGGTTGTCGTGCTCCGCCACGGCGTCGAGATTCACCGACAGTCGTGCGAGTCCGAGCAGGAGGCGGCCGACATCATCGCCCATTGGGAGGAACAGCCCGGTGTCGAGTGTGAGGTCGTCGACCTCACAACCGGTCGCGAAGAAGGCACAGCGGACATCGACTGGACCGATCTCTCGCTCGATTACCCGATGAACCAGGGCGACGAGGCCGGCTGAACCACCGGGCCGGTTCGGACCGTCACACCTGCCGAGGCACGCTACCGGTGAGTTGAAGAATGGGTCGCATGACACGGTGGCCGACATCGGCTGTCGGACCGAACATGCAGGGGCATCCACCGTCGATCACGGCAAGCCCGTTGATCCGTCCCAGATCGGCGGCCGCCGGGTTGGCGCTACCCCGACCGGGACCACGGTGAAACCAGACGTGGCCGATGTCGAGGTCGATGCACTCCTGCACGGTTGCCGGGGCCTGATCGGGGGCGGTGCCGATGACAACGGCGTCGACACCTCCCGGGATGGTCGCCAGGTCGGGATACGCGGGATCACCTTCGACTTCCGTCGCGTTGGGATTCACCGCAAAAACCTCGTATCCCCGATCTTTCAGCCGGTTGTACACCGCATTGGCCGCGTGCGCGCCAGGTGTCCGGGACACCCCGGTGACAGCGACACGTTTGTTGGCCAGAAAGTCCGCGGCGGCCTCAGCAATGGTGGCCATGATGGTCCTCCTCACAAGCGGATTCGGTTGAACGATGGCAGAGCGATCGTTGTTGATCATCGTCGTCTGTTGGTTTGTCGATGGGCAGGGCCGGAGGTCCCAACCGTCCGGAGGGCGGTCGTGGCCGCCGGCGACCGACGAAGGGACCAATGACCCTTCTCCAACACCAGGGAGCGGCGCAGAGTAGGACTCAACTCGACGCTGGGAGTATCTATGCCGGCTGGACGCGTGAAACGGATCGACGAGCAGCGGGACGTGGCTTACATCGTCCGCAGGGGCCGTACTCTGGCGGCACCACTCGATCAGGTCGAACCGAAGGCGAGGGTACCCAACGCAAGGGTCGAGTTCCGGCTCGTCCGCGATCACGGTGACGAGTCGGCGGCCGACGTGCGCCTTCGCAGAGGCACACGAACCAGCCGCAGGCAGCGCCGGTTCGGCGATTTGACCGGAGCCCGGCGACCAGGAGCCAAGGTGGCGACCACCGTAGCCCGTCACTACGGCATCGATAGTTCGTCTCCCCCGTTCCGCGTTGTCGAGGCATGGCTCGAGGCGATGGGAGATCGGGACTTCGACGGTGCGGCCGCCCTGTACCGACCCGACGCCGTGCTCCATCAGGCCGACGGCGATCTCACCGGGTGGAACCGCCTGCGGGCGGCCCTCGAGCGTTCCCCGCTGGCCGGTCTCGATCCGGAGAAGGCCGACATCTACGGTCTCGGCCGCTACGTTCGAGTCGACTGCCCATGCGACGACGACGATCATGGTGCGTCGTTCATCATCGATCGGGGTGAGATCGTCGAGCAGTGGGTCGACATCGAACCCGACGGCGCCCGGGGCGACGAAACGGCGACGGCACCGCCGTTCCAGCTTGCGGTCCGCGGCACCGTTGCCGACGACGCCACCCGCTACGCCCGGACCCGCATCGGGCACCTCGTCGACACCGTCGGCCGACCGGTTCGGTTTGTGCGTGTCAAGCTCACCGCCGTCGACAATCCGGCATACGAACGCCCGGCGATGGCCGAGGTCGTGCTCGATCTCGACCGCACGATCGTCCGGGCCCATGCCGAGGCCCCGACGTTCACGGAGGCCATCGACCGGGTCGTCGACCGCCTCCAGGTCCGGATTCGCCACGACCGCAGTCGTCGCCGAGCCCGGCAACGGGGTCGTGATCCGCTCAACGGCTCCCGAACCGCACCCGGGCAGATCGCATCGGAGTCGCTCGAACCGGCCGCCATGAAACCCGACGAACCGGAAATCGTGCGTCATCGGTCGTTCACCCCAGACGAGTTGACGATCGACGAGGCCGCCTGGGATCTCGAGATGCTCGATTACGAGTTCCTCCTTTTCGTCGAGGCCGATACCGGCGACGATGCCGTCTTGACGGGCGACGGCCACGGCGCGCTGGTGATCCAGTTCCGGCAACCGGCCGAGCACGGCCCGATCAACAGTGTGACGAAGGTGGCGATGGCCGAGAACCCACCGCCGAGGCTCCGGCCGTCCGACGCGGTCGATCTACTCGAAGCGACGGGTGACCGGTTCATGTTCTTCGTCGATCAGACGAGCGGCCGGGGCAACGTCGTCTACCGCCGTTACGACGGCCACTACGGCCTCATCAACCCGGCCGACGAGGAGCGGGAGTAGGAGGCGGCAATGCTGGTCGGCCTCTCAACGCTCGTCATCGCCCTCCTCGCCGTCTGGCTGATCATCCGGGTCACCCGGCATCCAGGCGCCGACGCTCGGGATCCGGCGGCGATGGTCCGGAGGCTGTTCCTCTACGGGCTGCTGTACGCCACGGTGATCCTGACCGCCCAGGGCGTCATCGAGCTGACCCGCGAGCTGATCGAATCGGACCGGCGGTCCAACACCGCATTGGCCCGGGCCATGAGCTTCCTGATCGTCGGACTGCCGGTGACCGCCCTGCTCGGCCGCTACATCGATCGACGTCTCGCCTCGGGGTGGGAGGAGCGTGGAGCCCTGGCCTGGACGGTGTATCTCAACGCCGTCCTGGCCACCTCCGTCTTCGGCCTCCTCATCGAGGGCCAGGCCTTCCTCCACGAAGCACTCTCCTCGGGGGACGAGCGGACCTTCGAGACGTCCAACTTCGTCGCCGCCGCCGTCTGGGGCGGTGTGTGGGCTGGCCACTGGTTCGGGCCGCGGCGGCGCCACGGAATCCTCGGTGACCTACACCTGGCGATCGGTACGATCGCTGGACTCGTGCCGCTTGCCGTCGGCCTTGGCGGGATGGGCTACCTCGCCGCCGATGCGCTCTACGACGCCGTCACCGACGACCCGTCGCCGGCGCCAACGGACCCGGGCCTTGCCTACTTCGTGGCCCTCGCCGCGGTCGGGGGCGCCACCTGGGCCTGGTACTGGTTGAACCACTACCGGCGGTCGCGTCGAACGGAAACATGGTACGTCACCGTGCTACCCATCGGGGCTCTCGCCGGATTCGTGGCCACCATCGTGGGGGTGGCGGCCGCTGTCGACAGCGTCGGGGTCTGGTTCCTCGGGAACCCGGACGCCGCCACGGCAGTGCGTCACTTCGACTCGCTGCCGGTTCTGGCCGGTGTGGTGGTCACCGGGCTGGCGTGCTGGCTGTACCACCGCTGGGAGCTCGGGCCGGATCCCGACCGGGGTATGGCGATCCGGATCCACGACTACCTGCTTGCGCTGGCGTCACTTGTTGCCACCGTCGTGGGTGTGGCGACGCTCCTGGTCGCCGTGTTCGACGACGGACCGGGATCTGTGGCCAACGTTGCGATCGCGGGGGCCACGATGGTCGCCGTCGCGGGACCGGTCTGGGCCTGGTTCTGGTCTCGGATCGAACGGAATGTTCGCGCCGACCCACCCGGCGAGACCAACTCGCCCGTCAGGCGCGTCTACCTCTTCACCTTGTTCGGGGTGGGTGGTCTTCTGGTGCTGGTCAGCGCAGTGGCGGTGCTGTTCACCACGATCGAGGATGTGCTCGACGGCAGTCTTTCCCGTCAGACGCTGCACGACGATCGCGTGGGGCTGGCCATCCTGGCGACGGTAACCGCAGCGGCCTGGTACCACTATCGGGTGTATCGATCGGAGCGACCGGGCGCCGGGAGGCCGGCAGCGCCGCCGGAACCGGTCGAACCGGACCTGCCCGGCCGACGGGTGGTGCTCGTGGCGGCCGACCATCCGGGACTGGCCCGGCATCTGGCCGAGACGAGTGGGGCGTCGGTCGTCCACTGGCACCGCACCGACCACCAGGAGGGACCGATCGACATCGTCGACCTCGATCGGCAACTCACCGATCGAGCCGACGACGATGTGCTCGTGATTCTCGGGGCCGACGGACCGATCGTCATACCGTTCGTCGACGAGTTGGCGAGACGATGACGGCGAGACGACGACAAGGAGCGACCTGAACATGCCGGACACGCACGACACCGATAACCAGTGGGACGATCGAGTGCCAGACGTCGACGCCTCGTCGATCCTCGTGGCCATCGATCCTCCCAGCCCGCCACCTCCGACCTCGGTGATCAAGACCCTGGCCCTGGCCACCGGATGGCCGCTCGTGCTGGTCAACGCGGTTCCACAGGAGTCGACCGCCGACGAAATCGACGAGGTCGGCCGACGCCTGACCGAGTCGGCCCAAACCTTCGTGGACGACGGCATCGACGCTCGGGTTGCAACACTGGTCGGCCCGCCGGTCGATGTGATTCTGGCCGAGGCCGAGGAGTGGCGGTCGGCGATGATCGTGGTCGTCGCACGTCGGCACGATCTCGAAGGCCGGCCCAGACTGGACAGCGTCACCTCGGCATTGCTCAAGGTCGTCGACCGGCCGGTCCTGGTCCTGCCAAGCGGTCCCGGACCGAGTCATCCGGGTTTCGTCGCCGCCGTTGATCGTCTGGTCGATCTCATCGACCGTACCGACGAGGTTGACGAACTGTCCGAGCTGAGGGAGGCGGCACTCGGTCGCCTCCCCGACCCGACCGAGACCGATCGCAGTCGCCTCGATCAGCGATTGCTCGACGCTCTGCACCGGTTCGAAACCGACCACCCATCGTTGACCGCAGCGATCAACGACGTTGCCCACCACCTGAGCGGCATGGGCATCTGAGAGGAAGGATCGTGACCGCAAACCGCAAGTTCGCCACCTGGCTTCGTGACATTCGCGTTTTCGGCCGGCTCGACCGACGCCGGGAGCGGCAGGGACTCGAGACCAAACCACGGAGGAATCAGCCTTGGGTCAGAACGAGTCACTCCGACAGCCAGCGACGGCGATTTCGCCGCTGACCGCCCCGAACCACAATCGTCAGGTCCTCGGCTCCAGGGGCGCAGCCGGCCCGGGACCATGAGGATCAGATCGACTGATGATCCAAGGCCTTCGAAGCGGCGCCGACGGACCGTGGAGTCACCTTCCACTTTCGTTCCCGCATGATCTCCTTGATGTGGGCGGTACGGGCCACGACGTTTTTCGCCTCCGTGTAGGGGAGGAGGGACATGACCATGTAGAGCAGGAACCAGCGTGGATTCCGTTTGATCAACGGATCGGCGAAACGCCAGGCGAACCAGGTCTCGGCCGGGCCGATCGACAGCGTGAACACGGTGGTCACCACGAACACGGGCACAAACCAGTCGATGGGCGGGCTGCCCCGTAGAAACCAGAAGACGAACAGCGGCGCAATCTGCTGGGACATCCAGGGATAGATCTCGCGCCACCCGAGCAGGTGAATCGCCCCCAAGCGTTGACGGAGGCTGAGCGACCCCCGCGTCATTCGAGGCAGATGACGTAGCGACACCTGGGACCAACCCTGGGCCCACCGCAGCCGCTGGTTCCACAGTGCCCCGACCGTGTCGGGCGCAAGTTCGGTCGAGGTCAGCCCCGGGTCGGACACGATTCGGCCCCCGTCGGTCACGACTCGAAGCGACGAATCGATGTCCTCGGTGAGCATGAACCCCCGCATCCGGGTGCGCTCCAACAGCTCGGTTCGCCAGTAGCCGTTGGATCCGCCGAAGATCCCGAACGAATGCAGGCGGGCCCGGCCGGGGTGGGATACGGCGTAGATGACCTCGAACTCGGCGGCGACCAGCCGGGTCAGCCAGTTCTGACCGCCGTTGCGTACGACACAGTGCCCCTGGACGACGTCAACTCCGCCGGCCAGCCATCGCCACGCTCGGTGGAAGGATCCCGGTCGAGGGTGGTGGTCGGCGTCGAACATGCCGACGAACTCCCCCCGAACTCGGGTGACCGCGGCGTTCACGTTCTGGGCCTTGCTCACCGAACCCTCGACCCGTAGTGGCTCGAAGCGCGGGTCCCGCTCGGCGATCGCAATCAACTCGCGTTCGACCGGCATCGGACGCGGTGTGTTGTAGGCGAGGATGATCTGCAGGTCGGGATAGTCGGTGGCGAGGAACGCCTCGACGGTTTCGACGATCGTCTCGGCCTCATTCGGCAGATACGCGGCGATGATGGCCGACGCCTTGGGCGGCTCGCCCGATGGCGGTGGCGGCGGCTCGGGCCGGTGTCGGGCGGCCAGGCACTCGAACCAGAGCAGGGTGGTCGTGAACCCCAGGGCGGCGACGAGCGACAGGTAGACGGCACCGGTGATGTCGAGACCGAAACGGTCGAGAATGACGTACGCACAGAACGGCACCACCAGACAGGTGAGCTGCTGGACGGCGACCTGAAGCGGTGTGCGGAGCCGCTCCAGGACGGCTCGGACGGGACCGAAATCGTCCTGCTCCCCGGACATGGCCGGCTGCCATCGCGTTGGATGGAGATCGAGTTGATCCGCCTCGTACGACAGCGCCGTCCACGCCCGGTCCTCCAGCTCCTCGCGGGAAAGACCCGCTTCGAGCTGTGTGTGGCCGATGAGCGGCGTCAGGCGTACGGGGTTTCCGGTGACCGAGAACTCGTGCCCATGAATGATTCTCGAAAGGCGTTCGAGTCGAATCTGGGCGCCCTTGGCGGGTGTGCCGGGCAGCAGCAGGGCCAAAACCCCCCGGTCGAACCCGATGTGATCGAGCTGGCGGCCATCGGCTTCGACCAGGCGAACGACCTGGGCGAGCAACTCGTCACGAGCCCGTGGCCCCAGCTGGGCCTGCAGGCCCGGTAGCTCATCGAGGGCGAGATACGCCAGGGTGCCCACCCGGCCGCGGCGCGAGACCCGTTCGAGTTCGAGTTCGGTCTGCCGCTCCAGGGCCTCGGGGTTGACGGCGCCCGTAACCGGGTCCTTGACCAGCTCGGATCGGGGAAGTGGTGGCCGGTCCATGCGGACGGCCAAGCGGGCAACGAGCTCCTCGTTCGAAACGCGGCCGCTGATGACGTCGTCGGCTCGGCGGCCGAACGCTTCGAGCACGATTGCCCGGTCCCGCCGCCAGAGCACCACAACCGCCGGTACCCGCTCGCCGTCGGGGTCGGCTCGCAGCTCGTCGAGAACCTTGAACTCGGGCCCGTCCGGCTCGGTGACGGCGAGGACGACAAGACTGGGTGGCACCGATTCGAGCGCGGTCAAGGCCTCCGAGGCGCTGGAAACGGACAGTGGCAACCAGCCCCCGGCTTCGACGGCGCGCTCCAATGCCCTCCGCCGTTTGTCGTCACGACCCACGATGAGCACCGTGCGATGGACGGTGTTCACGGCAAACCTGTCGGCCTCGATGGCAGGCGGAGTGGAAAGAGCCATTTCAGAGGTCCATCGACCGAAAGGCCCCGTGTTTGAGGCCAACGGGACTCAGACGGCGGCGAACCGGTGGAGCTCTACGGCGTCAAACGCAAATCTCCCCGCTGGTCCCTCGGGCACAGAACAGCGTCTGCTCGATCGTCCGCAGCTCGAAGCTCTCGCCGTCGTCAAGCTGGACTGCGAACAGGTGCAGGCGGAAACCGAGAACGGAGTCGTCGCCGAGGCCGATCACGTCGTAGGTGACCTCGCCGAGATCACCAACAGAGGGGCCGACGGTCAACACGATCCGCGACGGGGGATCCACCGAGGCGAACTCGGCGGCCACCAGTTCACCCAGCTCGACGAGCGTTTCGGCCACCGGCCTCTCGCCGTAGTCGGCCAGGAAGGCCGCCGTGACGTCGTCGGTACCGGCGACGTGACCGAGGAATCGGCTGCTGGCCCATCCGGTCCTGCCGCGATGCTCAACCTCCCACCAGATCGACCTCGGTAGCAGGCGGGCTCGACCGGTCGCCACCAGATCGACATCGGTGGGGTCGGCCGTGGTCACAACCCGCTGGTTGGTTCCCGGCAGGGCCCGGATGTTGAGAACGTCGTCGTGGCGAACCGCCACGACCCCGAGGACGTCACCGTCGGTGACATACCCGCTGATTTCCTCCCCCGGCAAGCCGGCGGTGGTGGCCGTGGTGGCCGTCGAGTCGGTCGACGCCGTCGTGTTCGTCGACTCGGTCGAGGTCGTCGAGGTCGTCGTCGAGTCGGTCGACGCCGTGGTGACCGAGTCGGAGGTGGTCGATGTGGTTTCCTCGGTGCTGTCGCTTGTCGTCGTGGCCTCGTCACCCTCGTCGGCGCAGGCACCGATGAGGATGGCGAGTGCGGCGATCACAGCGATCACCCACCGGCGTGGGTACGGTTCGCTGGTCATACGTCCAGCGTGCTCCCGAGCCTGAACCGGCGCCAGAGCCCTAAGTCCCGCTTTCAGACCGCTGGGCGGGCGGCGAACGAAACATCGATCCGGTCGGCCGATGCCGGTAAGGGCCCAAGGTCCCTGGCCTGATCCGACATTTCGGGTGATGGTTGAATCTGGATCGGAGGTTCGTCATGCGAGTGCTCATCGTCCCCGCCAGCCGATTCGGCGGCACCGCCGAGATCGGCCGAGCGATGGCCAAGACCCTACGAGCCGAAGGATTCGACGTCGACGTCAGCCAGCCCGACCAGATGTTCAACCTGTCGCCCTACGACGCCCACATCATCGGCAGCAGCCTCTATTTCGGCGACTGGCTCGATTCGGCCGTCACGTTCGTCGAAGAGCATGGTGAGGAGCTCCGGTCCAAGCCGACCTGGTTGTTCAGCAGTGGACCGTTCGGTCCGGCCACACCGGCCGAACCGATCCGTTCTGAGGTCGTCGACCGTCTCCTCGAGTTGACCGAAGCCGTCGAGCACCGGCTCTTCGGTGGCCGGCTCGACTTGGACCGCCTGCCGACCAAGGAGCGTTTCATGGCCCGTTGGGTCGGTGCGCATGACAGCGATCTCCGCGATTGGGAGGAGATCGAAGGGTGGACGCGCCAGATCGCCCGTGCACTGACCGGATCACCAACCGAACCTCGACGTTGACTCAGGAACGAGCGGGAACGACCACGGTTGTCACGTTCGGGTGGTGAACCAGGGCGGTGGAAACGCTGCCGAGGAGGAGGTGGGCCAGCCCACCTCGGCCGCGCGCTCCGAGCACGAGCAGGTCGCTCGCCGACGACCGTTCCCGCAACACGGATCGGGGGTCACCGTGGACCAGGTCGGCCTGCACGGTCGCTGCGCCCGCTTCTGGCCGCTCGACGCCCGACAGGGTCCGCTCGAGAAGCGCCCGGGCGTGGGCGTCCTGCGCGGTTGCGTCCTGCGAAGACGCCACTCCCGGCAGCGGCGGAGCCGGAGCCCACACTTCGACGGCCTCGATCACCGACGGGGTGGGCACGTTGTCGACCGCCCATTGCAGGGCCCGAATCGAGTTCGGCGAGCCGTCGAATCCGACCACGACCCGCCGGTGGCGATCATCGATCGGCGCCGACGGTGGTACGACGGCGACCGGTACCGGCGACCGGGCCACGACGCCGGCGGCAACCGATCCGACGAGTCCATCGGCACGACCGCTTCGACCTCGAGTCCCGACCACGATCAGACCGGCCGATGCACCGACGTCGATCAGGGCTGACACCGACCGGGCTCGCACCACGATCGGTTCGGCGATCATCGACGACCGAACCGAGCTGATCGCCCGTTCGATCTCCGCCCGAGCCGCGTCCTCGAACGGGCGGGCTCTCGGAACGGTCTGTCCCATGTAACTCCACCAGGGGTGGTGCCAGGCGATCACCGGTTGGACCGGACCGAATTGGTCCGTTCGGGCGACCGCCCATTCAAGGGCATGGAGGGAGGGGCCGGAACCGTCGATGCCCACCACCATGCCGGTCGGCCGAGCATCGCACGACCTCTTGTCGTTCGCCCGACGGCTGGTGGAGGTCATCACCCCAACTCCTCTACTTGGAGGGATCGACCGGAGGTCGGTTCACGAGAACCGGGCACGTGGCGCTGCGCACCACCGCCATGGCGACGCTGTCGTGAAGGACACGGTCGACGCCCGAACGGATATGGGTGGCCATCGCAAGCAGGGAGGCATTGGTCTTGCGGGCGTAGTCAACGATCGCCTTTGCCGGGTCGGGGCCGTGGAGGGTGTCGTAGTTGACGGTCCGATCCGTGAGGTCCTGCAGATCGTGCGCCGCCCGGGCCACGGCGTTTCTCTCATAGATGGTCGGCACCTCGGCGGGAACCTTGGCCGGGTCGATCACCCCGACGATCATCGGGTTCAGATCCAGGGCGTCCGACCAGCGAGCGGCCACCGGCAGGATCGTGTCGGCGAAGTCCGAGCCGTCGATGCAGATCATGAGATCGCCGGTCGGCCAATTGTCGGGCAGATCAACCGCCGCGCCGACGAGCAGTGTCGGTTCCCGAACCTGGCGCATCACCTCCTCGGCGACGTTGGCTGCCAAACCGGCAACTCGTCCCCGGGCCATGGTGCTCATGACCAACAGGGTGTCATCCTCCTCGTCGAACGCCGCGGTGATGTCGTCTGCGATCGAGTACGAACCCGGTTTGACGACGATGTCCCTGGCGTGTTCGATGCCGGCGACCTGACGAGCCACGATCTGGTCGAGTCCGAGCTTCTCGTTCTCTTTGTTGAGCACCGTCAAGACGGCGATGTCGACGTCCCAACGATCAGCCAAACGCTCGGCGGTTCGTAGGGCGACCGCCGCGCTCTGCGTGCCGTCGAGCGGCACGAGTAGGCGGTGAAACATGAAAGCCTCCTCTCGTTTCTCCCAGTGTGCCCCACCTGCGGCGAACACTCCAGGGTCGAAGGTCCCCGGCTGATCGACACGCTCCAAAAGGGACGTAGGACCCTTTCCCCTTCACCGATGGTGAACGAATCTGAAGTCATGGGGACCTCCCGCAAACCGCAGCAAGCCGCCTTCCCAGCGGCGGCGGGCGTCCGCACCGAGCTGACGTTGGCCAACGTCTGCCGGTTCGGTATCGCGGCCGAGCTCGAAGGTTGGAATGGTTCCGACGTCGACGGCAACGGCGACCGGCGGGGACGGCCGGGGAGGGTGATGAGCCGATGACCGCGCAGCACCACGCCGATGGCCGCTATCGATCCGGTTCGTTCGACACCGGAGGACGCATCGTGGCGTCGATCGGGCACCTTGTGGCCATCGCCATCAATCTCGTTCTCCTCGCCGTCGTTCGCAATCTCGGCGAGTGGGAGCTGTTGCCGTTTCTGACCGACGACTACGACCGTGTCGTCGGTGCCATCAGTGTCAGCATCATCGCCACCATTGTCGGTCTGGTCCTGCGGATCCTGTTCCCCGGTCGACGGATCGGTCTGCTGATCGAAGGCATCGTCACCGCGATCGGCTTCTACGCGCTCTTCCGGGTCTTCAGCGTCTTCCCCTTCGACTTCGATCCGGACGGGTTCCGTTGGGATCTCGTCGCCCGGTTCATCCTCGTGGTCGGGCTCTTCGGATCGGCGATCGGTGTGCTTGTCACCCCGCTCCGCCTTCTCCAGACCGACGACACCCCCTGAATCCGATCAGCGGTCGATCACCCGTTCGGCAACGAGCTCGAGTTCGTCACACACCCGTGCGATCCCGGGTGCGTGTCCCACCGCACCGATCACCGCCCGGCGTTCGAGCGCCGACGACACCTTCCCCCGAAGCGTGACCCGGTTGCCGTCGACGATCACATCGATCTGTGAAGCCTGGTGGGCGGCTCGACGGCGCAGGGCCTCCTCGATCGCGGAACGGACGTCGCCCGGTGTCGGGCCGGCCGGGGTCACCTGGATGCGGTTGAGTACGGCCCGAACACCGCTCAGGTGGCTGACGGCGCGTTCCGCCTCACGGGCCTGCGCCCTCGTGGCGCACGTTCCGGTCAAGGCCACAAGACCGTCGACCACCGAGACGGTGAGATTCTGCTCGGGCACCAGCGCATCCCAGGTCAGAACCTGTTTGGTGATCTCGAGGAGTTCATCGTCGGTGGGATACAGCTCACCGGCCGGTTTGACGTCGATCGAGTTGACGAGGTCGTGAACGCCCTCCACCATCTCGGCCGCGTGTTGCGCCACGATCTTCTCGGCATAGCTTCCGACGGTGCCGACCAAGGTGACGACGCCGTCGGTCACCTCCACCTCGATCTGCGATTCGTCGATGAGGAAGTCCCAGGCCAACTCGTCGGCGACCTGTCGTCGGATACGGTCGTCCCGTTCGCTGTGATCCATACGTGGATACTGGTCGAAGACGGCGGGCCCGACCAGGGCCGAAGGTCAGCTCCGGCGGTCCCACCAGTCGGCCACGATCCGGCCGACGTCGAGGTCGTGGTTGATCAGACAGCAATGCCCGTAGCCGTCGAGGAGGACCACCTCGGCGTCGGGCATGCGCTCGCCCATATACGCGGCCCAGCGGGCCGACGGCACGAGACGGTCCTCGGTGCCGGCCAGGAACAACGTCGGCACCGTGATGCGTTGGAGGTCGTCGCGAACGTCGTGGTCGAACAGGATCTGCATGCGACGGATGTAGCCCGTTCGCTCGATCGACCTGGTCCGGCGGCGGAACTCCCTCAGCTCGTCGTCACCGACGTGGGAACTGTGGATCCGGTGCTCGGTCAACCGGCGGGCCAGCGGCATCGCCCCCCACGGAAGGAGGCGGAGCAGGCGCGGGGCCGCCAGTAGCTGGAGGCGGTTGTCGAGATAGGGAAACGAGTTGACGATGACGAGACCCTTGACGGCCTCGGGATGCCGGAGCGCGACATGCAGGCTGAGTGCGCCGCCGAATGACTCCCCGAGCATGAGGGCGGCATCACTGCTCACCTCTTCGATGAGTTCGGCCAGCTCGTCGGCCAGATCCGCCATCGTGGCGTTGCGATGGTCGGGCAACGGGAACGCCACAACATTGAATCGCCTGGCCAGCAGCGGGATCTGGCGGTAGAACAGTTCGGCGGTGCCGTCGAGGCCGGGTACCAGCACGACGGTGTCGACGCCTTTGGGCGAGACATCGCGCAGGTGGGCGGGGTGGGAACCGGTCATCGTTCGGCCGCCGGTAGTGGACGGGCCGGTATACCGACATAGGTGGTGTGCGGCTCCAGGCGGGCGTGTTTGGGCACGACCGACATCGAGCCGACCTGCGTGCCCTCGCCGGTCTCGACCCCGATTCCGATGTGGGCGCCGACACCCACGGTGGTTCCCGGACCGAGCGTCACGGGGGCCAGCAGGACGTGGCCTCGTTCGACGGTGTGAGCCGACAGGTGGACACCGGCGCCGATGACGACCTCGTCGCCGAACTCGAGCAGGCAGTCATCGCCCACCTGCAGGCTGTTGATCCACACGTGGCGACCGATCCGCGCCCCGTTCCGCCGCATGTACCAGATCCAGACCGGCGTCGAACGGAACGCGATACCGGCCACAACATGGACCAGATGGTTCATGATGGCGTATCGGGCCCAGTCCAACAGCTCGGGTGGAAGATCGGCAATCCGCAGTTCGGCTCGACGGGGTGGCCGCCAGCCAAGCAACCGGCTGGCCTCGGCCGACAGCAGCATGAACGACAGTGCGAACAGAACATAGGCGGGGAGAACGGCGGCCGACAACAGGAACAGGCGGAGTGGTTCGGGTGAGAGATCGAGCCCAAGGTGCCAGCGGTAGAACGTCGTGGCGGGAAGAGCCGCCAAACCCACGATGACGCTCACGACGACGAAGCAGGAGACCGCGGCCCGGGCGAATCGGACGGCGAGCACCAGTCGGCGCGCCACCGACGGGACGCCATCGGCACGGTCGCCGGCCAGCCCGACCCCGGGTTCGGCGGCCAGCGTCTCCAGGGTCAGGCCCGTTATCGAGCCGACGACGAGGCCCATGGCGACCGCCGAGACGACGGCCACCACCACGTGAGCCTCGACCGGCCACGCGTCGGGAATCAGCGACAGGGCGGCCACCGGGATCATGACCCCGACGAGCCAGGCACCCGTTGTCACCGGCACCCACCGGAAGGAGTCGCCGACGACGGTTCGCAACACCCGCCACTGGAGAAACCCCATGGCAACGAGCGCCACGGCCGCGGACGGGGCGAGCAGGATCGCAGCCCCGACCGCCGACAGGTAGCCGCCCGAGGCCAGGGACGACCCGCCCATGCCGACCAACCAGGCCAGGCCGGCCGCCGCTGCCGTGGCCACAATCCAGTGGCGTTTCGGCAGCGTCGGCCAGCGGCCCCCCAACACATGGGCCTGGGTGGTGCCGAGCACTGCGCCCTCGACAGCACCGGCCGCCGTCAGCCCGACCACGAGGGCGACGTCGGGGGCGTCGAGCGAGGCAAGCACTGCACCGGTCACCGCCGGTGGGACGAAGCCGATCAGTTCACCGACCACGAAGGCACCGACCCAGCGTCGCCACAGCGCACCGGCCGCCGGCGAGACCGGAACCGTAAGGTCGGACACGATCACCACTCCCTACGTTCCCGGGTCGCGCTCCACGGAGGACTCAGCCCGCTTCGACCGCCGGCACCTCCGGCGCTGACAGGACGAGCACGGGGCAAGCGGCCCTGGCCACGAGCCCGGCTGCGGTGCTGGCCATCGACGGCCGGGCGTCGTCCGACCGCCGGCGGCGGCTGATGACCACCACGGCGGCGTCACGGCGAGCGGCGAAGGCATCGAGGGCCCCGGCCGGGTCGTTGTGCTGGATCACCTCCCACCGGGTGGCGACCTCGTCGCTGCCTGCCTCGGCCAGCGACTGGAGACGAGCCGCGATCTCGGGGTGGGCTGGATCGCCCGGCTTCGGGTCGGGGACGACCCGTACCAGCCACAGCCGGTGCCCGAGAGCCTTGGCCAGTGCCAGCGCGGGAGCGACACCGGCCTCGGCGGCGGCCGATCCGTCGACTCCGAGGACGACTTCGCCATCGATGCCGCCTGTCCGCATGCGGGCGGCGGTCACATTCGGACCGAGGAGCAGAACGGGGCCTCCGATCCGATCCAGCATGCGCTCGGCGACCGAGTCCTTGACCCGCCACGCGTCCATGTGGTCGGTCGACATGACCACCAGCGCCCCGGGGCCGACGTGATCGGCGATGGCGGTGGCGGGATCGTCTCCGTAGAGATGGGTGGCGTGCACTTCGAGTTCGGGGTGGGTCGTGGCGACCTGGTCGGCGTGATGGTCGAGCATCGGATCGACCGAAGCGATCGAGGAGGTGACGTGCACCAGCTCGACGTCACAACCCCAGGACTCGGCGACCCGGACGCCGAGCATCGTCGTGCGGTCGTAGGGCATGCCGCTGACCGACGGCAGCACGATCCGTGTGATGGGCCGGTCGCCGTCCAGCGCCGGAGCGGTTGTGGTCGAGTGGGGTTGCATGGGATTCCTCCTCGTCAGGGGTGCTGTCTCTATCGAACCCCCCGGTGGGGGGTGGCGGTAGAGCCCAACGTCCCGAGCGACACTTCAGCCCGAAGCGCCGCCCGCCGATGGAGAATCGTGCACGATGCGCTTGTTCGAACGCTGACCCGCCACGGCCTTCTGCTGGGATTGTTGCTCGCCCCCTTGATGATTCTGGCTGCGTTGCGGCTGATGCCGACGCTCGATGTCGAGGTCTTCGCGTTGACGATCCATGTGATCCTGATGTCCGTCATCGCCATCTGCTCGCTGGTCGTCGCAGCGCTGGTGGCCCGGGCGTCCACCCTGGTCCGTCAGCCCAGCCTCGTCCTGAGGGCCGCCGCCTGCGTCACGGTTGGGCTGCTGCTCCTCGGCCACGGACTCACGACCCCGGACACGCTGGGGCAACCGGTCAACCAGTGGGTGGGCCGTTTCCCCTACCTGGCCCTCACGCTGTTCAGCCTTCTGCTGGGATCGGCATCGGCGTTCGGGTCGAAGCCGGCGCTCCGACTCCTCGGTCGACACGCCGGCTCCGTGCTTGCGGCGATCACCCTGCCGCTGGTGATCCTGGTCACCGCGGTGGTCATCGACCCGACCATTCTCGGCGGCGAATCCGCGCTCCCGTTCGAGGAGACACTGAAATGGGTGGTGCTGATCGGTTCGATCGCCATCCTCTTCCCGGTGGCGTGGTCGCACTGGCGACGGTTCCGTTTGAGTCTCGACATCGTGCACGCATCGCTGGCCATCGCCGCCGCCATGACCGCCGTGGGCTTCGTCTCCATGTATTTCAGTGAACCGTGGCGGCTCTCCTGGTGGGACTACCACGGTTGCCTGCTCGCCGGGTTCGCCGGGGTCGCCTTCGCCGTGATCACCCGCCGTCGATCCGCCGACACCGCGGCCGTCGTGCTCGAACACGCCTTCGAGGACGACCCGATGGCTCTCATCGCCACCAACTACCCGGAAGCGCTTCGCAGCCTGGTCGACGCCATCGAGGTCAAGGACGCCTACACCTCCGGCCACTCCGCACGCACGGCGGCGCTGGCGGTGGCCATTGGCGTCCGCATGGGTCTCGATGCCGGCGCCCTTCGCACACTCGCCCAGGGCGCCTACCTCCACGACATCGGGAAGCTCGGGATCCCCGACGGGATACTCAACAAACCGGGCAGGCTCGACGAGAACGAGCGGAGGGTCATCAACACCCACCCCCAGATCGGCTGTGACATCGCGTCGGCCCACCGGGTCCTCGAGCCGTGTCTCCCCATCATCCGTCACCACCACGAACGGATGGACGGCACCGGCTATCCCGACGGTCTCAGCGGGCACGAGATCCCCCTCTTGGCGCGGATCACCGCGGTGGCCGACGTCTGGGACGCCCTCGTCACCGACCGGGCCTATCGGCCGGGCTGGGAACCGAGCCGGGCGCTCGATCACATCGTCGACGGCGCCGGCACCCACCTCGACCCTCGAGCCGTCGCCGTGCTGCTCGATATCGCCGCCGACATGGGCGTCACTCCGGGAGAGACCCCGGTCGATCCGTCGGCCCTCGTCGAGGCGGCCCTCGACTGCCACGAGGCGGGCCATGCCGAGACCGCATCCACCCAACTCATCAAGCCCGTGCTCGATCGACTGGTCCGCACCGGCTCGGGTCGACCGCCGGCCTAGCGGGCGGAAGGGTCGGCTCGTGCGGCGCCACCGAGCGCCGCCCGTGCTACCACGTGTCGATGTTCGGGCGCCTCGGTTCGGATCGACCGCGGCGGTCGGCCTGCTCGGCCGTCGACACCATCATCATGATCCAGCGGCGGGTGTCGAGCGGGTCGATGACATCGTCGATCTCGAAGTGGTCGGCCAGGCTCACGCCCTTGCCCGCTTCGTAGAGTCTGGCCACCCGGGCCTCGAACTCGGCCCTCCGCTCGGCCGGATCGTCGATGGAGGCGAGCTCGTTGCGGTAGCCGAGCTTCACGAAGCCTTCGAGTCCCATCCCGCCGAATTCGCTGGTGGGCCAGCCCACGGTGAACACCCCCGCTTTGAAGTCGCCACCGGCCATGGCCTGGGCGCCGAGCCCGTAGCCTTTGCGCAACACGATCGTGCCGAGCGGTACGTCGAGGTTGGCGCCGGTCACGAACATCCGGCTGGCATGGCGCACCAGCGCAGTCTTCTCCACCTCCGGGCCGACCATGATGCCAGGGGTGTCGCAGAAGCTGACGATCGGCAGGCCGAAGCTGTCGCACAGCTGCATGAACCGTGACGCCTTGTCGGCGCCGTCGGCGTCGATCGCCCCGGCCAGGTGCGACGGGTTGTTGGCGACGACGCCCACGGGGCGGCCCTCGATGCGGGCCAGGGCGGTGATCATGCCGAGGCCGAACCGGGGTCGCAGCTCGAGCACCGAGTCGACGTCGAACGTGGTGTTGATGACCTGCCGGACGTCGTAGACCCGCAGGCGGTTCTCGGGAACGAGATGGCGGAGCCGCCGCTGGTCGTGAGCCTCCCAGGTTTCGAGCCGACCCTGAAAATATGAGAGGTATCTCTTGGCCGCGGCCACGGCGGCAGCTTCGTCGTCGACGAGGACGTCGATCACGCCGTTCGGTGCCTGGACCTCCGTCGGCCCGACCTCCGTCGGATGGAACACGCCGAGGCCGCCCCCTTCGATCATCGCCGGGCCGCCCATCCCGATGTTGGCCCGGCGGGTGGCGATGATCACGTCGCAACAGCCGAGGAGGGCGGCGTTCCCGGCGAAGCAGTAGCCGCCGACGATGCCGATCAGCGGCACCGTCCCCGACAGTTGGGCCCACCGGGTGAACGCGGGACCGTCGAGCCCGGCGACAACGGTGCCGTCCGTGTCGCCCGGGCGACCGCCACCGCCCTCGGCGAACAGCACCGCCGGGGTACGGAGCCGGGCGGCCAGATCGAACAGCCGGTCCTTCTTGCGGTGGTTGTTGTGACCCTGGGTGCCGGCCAGGACCATGTAGTCATAGGAAACGACCATGGTCTTGGTGGTGGCGGCGTCATCACCGAACAGGTCCGCATTGACCGTGCCGATGCCACCGATGAGACCGTCACCGGGCGTCTTCTCGATCAGTTCCTGTTTGCTGCGACGTCGTCGCTGAGCCGCCACCACCAGTGGCCCCCATTCGGTGAAGGATCCGTCGTCGACGAGATCGGCCAGATTCTCGCGGGCGGTGCGCCGACCGGTGGCGTGCCGTTTGGCCACGGCGTCGGCGCGGTTCTCGTCGAGGCCGTACGCGTGGCGTTCGATCGACTCGGCCAGGTCGGCTCGGATGTGGTCGAGATCGACATCGTCGGTCGTGGAGGTCGTGGCCGGGCCGATGTCGGCCGGTTCGAGCAGGAGCAGCGGGTGGCCTTCGAACACCGGATCGCCGACGGCCACGGTGATCGCCGTGACGACCCCGCCGGTGGGAGCGGCGATCACGTGCTCCATCTTCATGGCCTCCATGACCAGGAGCGGGGCGCCGGGAGCGACCTCGTCGCCCTCGGCCACGTCGATGGCCACGATGGTTCCCTGCAACGGGGCGGTGACCGGGCGGTCGTCGGTGGCGGCCGTCGACGTGGCACCGGTGTTGGTCGTCGACTGTCTACCCAGCGTGAGCACGGCGAGCGGATCGGCGGCATCGACCCGTTGCCCGGGCCCGCTGCCGGGCGGATCGGAGCCGGATTCGCCGCTCTCGTCCTCTGCGAATGCCTCCTCACGTGCCGCGGCTTCGGCCACGAGCTGTTCGGCGTTGGCCGCGACGTAGCGGGTGGACACGTCGTTGGTTCTGACCTCCGAGCGGGCGAGCAGCGCCTGGAGGAACGCCTTGTTGGTGGCCACGCCGCCGATGTCGAACTCGGCCAGGGCCACGGCGGCACGGCTGTGGACGGGGATGTCGTCCTTCGCCACGTGCACGATCACCTTGGCCAGCAGCGAGTCGTATGCCGGATTCGTCGTGTAGCCGACATACCCGTGGGTGTCGGTGCGGACGCCTCGGC